>JAFTEI010000090.1 GCA_017453965.1 Lachnospiraceae bacterium | reverse complement strand
CGTCCACCGCTGTCGCAAGGGTAGGATCCCAGATGTCCCTGTCCCTTAAATAGGGCGGCATCTCAAAATAAGCTCTCATCTCAGATTCGGTGATCAAAAGACCACGGGAGAATAGCTTATCCTCCTTATTTATGCCCTTGTGCTCCAGATACCTCTCCAGCATCATATCCAGGAGCCTTAAATAATCCTCCGTCTCCTCCGTTACTGCTGTATAAGCCTTATTCCGACGCTCCGTTTCAAAATAGTCTTTAAAATCGTACATCTTTTTTCTCCTAAGCCGCCACGGCGTCGGTCCTCAGACCCGACAGTAGCTCGGCCATGAGTTTTGACGACGAATTATTTTTGGACAATACCAGATATGTCAGGAGGGCCTCGTAGATCTCCCGCACGTTCTGATCCGTCCTGTCTACCTTCAGGGGGAAGACGATAAGGTTATAGACGTCCTCCAAAAGCCTCTCGGCAAAAGCTTCCTCGCTAAGCTCCTGATCCGCGTGCTTCATGCCGCCGAAGACCATCCGCAGGGTACTTTTCTTATCCCGAATATGCGAGGTAAAATAGCCGTCTCCCCAGTTTTTGACCAGCTCGAGGGCCTGATCCGAATTGAGCCCGTCTACCTTGGACAGGGGAACTCCTCCCTCCTCCTCGCTTTTATTGAAGGCCTCTGAAAGATCCCCGAACAGATCCTTGTAGATCATGGATTTATATGTAGCTGCTGACGAATAATTGTTGGTCATCAGCTCGCCGGCAGCCTTATCCTGTTTTTCAAGCTTCTCCAGGCTGAAAATGTAATTCATATCCTTCTGGTTGAAATTGTCCTTCTCCAGCATGTATCTGTGGGACTTGTCAAATTCATCCGCCAGGGTCTCGATCCTTTTAAGCCTGTTTAACTCTGCCTCCTCCCTCGAAGTCCTGTCCGCCTTGCCCGATAGCTCCTGAAATTTTGAATATTGCTTTACTGCTTCGGCAGGTGTTTTAAATATCTGCAAATAAGATTCATAATGGCTGGCTGTCATCTCAGCCGAATACTGACCCACCTGAATGGTGGACGGATAATTAAAGAGGTTCCTCGATTCCTCGCCGTGTCCTCCTTTGACCTTATCGTCGGCAGGCTTGCTCATGTAGAGGTTATCAATTTTGGATATGGCCATTTCCAAAACAGAGAGGTAATTCATTACGGCTGTATCGAGGCGTCTGTCACCCTTGAAATACTTGGAATACATCCTGCTGACAGTTTCCACGTTTTCCCTGAGGTCCGTACCTGCTTTTATCAGATCTTCATGACTTACATGAAAAGCAAGTTCCGTCAGGTTGGCACTTGTCGGATCCCTCCCCTCTGCCTTAACGCTCGTCAGAAAATCATTCCACGCCTGATTAAGACCTGTGAGCGAACCTGCCCCTTTATCGGCAAAGCCGCTGATAAAGCCCTCCAGCTCCGCAGGAATATCCTGACCCTCCGGGAGTATCTCCTGCAGCTTGCCCTTCAGCGTATTTCCGTATTTTCTGATGTCGTCCTGCATCTCAATTATGTTTGGATTCGCTTTATTCGCTTTTTTCCCGGATGAGCCGCCAAAGTGAAAAGAGCTCATAACCCCGTTTGTCTCCCAGTCGTTGTTGATCCGTCTCAGATTTTCCCCGACAACCCCCGGGATATATGTCTTTTGAGCTTCCAGGGCGCTGCCCGAGTTTACGGAATTGGTTATAGATTCCACATAGCGGTCAGCATCCTCTGCTGAGGCTCTTTTATTTCCAAAGCCTGCGTAGCTCATATCCTCCATTTCGGACATTTTTTTGAGCTGCTTCGCATTTATGCTGCCCGAAAGCTCTCCCGTAAATCCCGCTCCAACCCTCAAAAGATTGCTCAAAGGGCTAAACCGCACCTCTTCATCCTCAAAGACACCTCCGCCGGTATCGAGCTGGGCCTGATCCACTACCATCTCCTTTACGAAGGTAGTACAGTTTCTGCTGAAATACCCGTATCCTCTGTCAGCATAGCTCTGGGAGGCCTTTACTATCTTGCCCACCTGCTCATCGGTGGCCTTATATCTGCGGCTGATGTCGTACACGTGATCCCGGTCATTGCTCATTTGTCCCGGAAAAACGGCGTTGTCATTCGCCATACCTACGGTAGAGCCGAATTTTCCCTTCTTGCCCCCTCCCAACGCAGGGTAGAAGCCGTAGCGGACACTGTAGCGCTCCATACGGTTGCTGACATTGCTGAACCGGCTGTAGTCTATCCCGATAAAGGCATGCCCCATATCAGCGCCGGCAAGGCTTTTGGAGGACCCCGCCTTCGCCTGCTGGACATAGATCCCTATCTCGGGAGCCTTCGGAGTCACCTTATCATTTTCAAGGGCCGGAGCCGCCGTCAGATAGGACCACACCGCAGGAATCCTCCTGAAATCACCGAGAATATCCATACCGCTTAAGCTGACCTCTTCTCCCTTGTCGTTGACCTTTGTCGTATCAAAGGTCGCACCGCCCCAACCGGGTATCAGGTCATGATTCTTCTTTGCCTGCATGGTCTCTTTTGCCTCGATAAGCTTTTCCGTGGCCTTTTTTGCCTTCTTCGCGGAGGTCTTTCCGCTCAAAGCGTTTACCACGGTCCTTATGACCTTTGAAGCGCCGGCGGCAAAGCGGTTCCAGAACTTTCTCCAGCCGCTTATCTTCGTCCTCGCCGGAGTTACGGGCGTAAAGTTCCAGCCCTCCACCTCCCGCATGGCGCTGTTAACCTCCTGCATTCCCTGCTCTATATTGTTGGAGGCGTCGTTTTTTTCGCCGGAGATCTGCTTGTCCTTTTCCTTGTCAGGCTTCTTTTTGGACTTCTTGTCTTCGTCTTTATTGGATGAAGACTTCTTTGACTTCTTGCTCCTGTAGCTTATAAAGCCCTGATTGAGGACGTCGTCCGCCTCTTCCTCCTCCTTGAGCATATTTTCGTTGGGAAGCCCGAGGCCTTCCTTATCCTTCGAAATATCGAGGATATTCTTCTCGGCTCCCTCGTTTCCGACCGGAAGATCCAGCTTTATGTCCTTGTCTTCGTCGATCTCAGACTTTTCATCGTCTTCAATATGGCTGTCGTCGCTGTATTCGGACTCGTCGTCTTTATCGATGATCAGATTTTGTTTTTTTATCCTTCTCGGCAATGTTCACTCCTTTATTAAAAGGGGGTTTTATCCCCGGTAATATCTGACTTATAGCTCATAGCTACTCCACTCCTTTATTATCAGGAAACTTATCCTTGGCAACACCTTAGTTCACAGCTTTCAGCTTCTTTATTCCTTGAAAAAACGTATCTGCGCAAACGCAGAATAAACAGGCAGCTCATCTACTGTGTCCAGCAGCACGAAGTCCGTAAAGCCGGCGGCTTTGAGGAAAGCCTCAAACACAATATCCGCCTCTTTCGGAAGCCTGTAGAGCGCCTTTAATACCACCTGCTCCTCCGTCTCCCCCTCTTCCCAGATAAATAGCTGCCGGCAGGCTATCACCGCCCTCTTAAGGAGCTCTCTTCCAAGGCCCCGGCGCCTGTATCCGGGTAAGGTATAGATGCTTAGGACATTCATATCCCCTGTGATCTCAAGCTCAATGACAAGGGCCGCTGCCGCCGTTCCGTCGTCGTCAAAAGCCGCCAGGCACAGGTATATATCGCCCTCCGGCCCGGCCTGGACCCAGTTGTCCTCCAGCTCCTCATACACCATTGGCAGGATGAGCTTTTTTAATTTGTCCAGCTCAGTTTTTCCGATAGCTTCAATCTTCACGTCACTTACCTTAAATTAAGCCGCCGGTGGGCTCCGCTGTAATTTGGTTTATCCAGTTGTATTACAGCCAATATCGTTTTAGTTCATCATAAAATTTCTCTCGAGTGCCGGCCATGATCACTACCACGGTCTCAGTCTCGCCGGATTCTTCGTTTACACGTTCTTCGACGGTATATGCAAGCTCATAGTTGATCTTGTTGTAGTAGATATCATACCCAAAAACGCCTTTCAGATCACCGTGCTTTGATTCACCAATAGTTGGATCGTTACATATTGCTCTTACCGCATCCTCATATAGCTTTTTGAGGTTTTTATCTTTAAGCTTTTTAAGGTATCTTGCGGCGGGGGGAAGGAAAATCAATCCTGCCATTATTTCTTATCACCGAATACATCCTCATAGGAATATCTCTCACCAATCCCCTGAGCAGCGTCTTTAGCTGATTTAAGCATTGCCTCTACTGCCGGACGTATTTTTGATTGTCTGGACTTGAATTCCGCAAGCAGCTCCTGCCCGGAATAGCCCTCGGCAATAAGATCGGATAATATCTGCTCGGCAAACTCTCCACCATTCTCTGATTTGGCCGGTTCGATAATGAGCATGCCATCCCCAAGCGTACATACCGCTTCACGGTCGAATCCCAACTCAGTATAAAACTTCTGGGGAATTGTAAATTGACGTTTAGATGTTATAGTTACCTTCTTTTGTTCGGGAGCTATGGCTTTAGCTGTCATAATTAATACCTCCTTCGGCAACAAGGAATCCTTGTTCCTTTTTATTGTATGATAGAACACTTTTACTGTCCAGTAAAAAAAGGGGTTCTAAGTACATCTTATCTTCAAAGATGCATCAGAACCCTTCATATAATTTTGATGTCCATTACCATCCTCCAGTTACTCCGCCGGAATGATGACCCCAATCTTCGGTCTTATCGCCGAAATGATGGCCTTCAGGTCCGATGTGTCTTAGCTTAGCGCGTAACACTTCCGCTTTGGATCATTATATGATATGATCTGTCGCAGTAAGTAGCACAGCGATTGCTGTAAAAACTCCAAATATCCACATACCGCTACCTCCTTTCATCTCCGCTTTCTTAAGGTGTTGTATTTGTTCCTGTCACTTATATATACGAAGTCCCAAAAAGGAATGGTAGTGTTTTGCAAATACTTTTTTAAAAACCACCTTAATGTCAGTTCTCAGCAGATTTTATCAGCACATTAAAGCTGCCCAGGAAGCGGACTTCGGGTATCGCTTCCAGCTTTGTGATAAGCTTATCGGAGATTCCTGATTTATTAGTCACTTCTATAATATAATTGTAATTCCCCAGCCTGCTGCCTTCCGGTCTATCATGTATTGCAACAAGCTCTACGCCGGCCCTGTTTATCTCAACAATGACATCATCGATCCGGTTTGCCTCACAGCTTGCGACAAACACTGCATTTGTCTGTGTTTTGCCTTCTTCCCTAAGCCTGGAAGCAGACAAAACATAAAACCGGGTTTTATTTGTGTCCACGATCTGCACATTCTCAGCCAAAACCGAAAGCCCATAAAGCTCCGCGGCACCGGGGGCAGCAATCGCTGCAATCGTCTTATCTCCGGATTCCGCAACGTAACTTGCCGCAGCCGCAGTACTTGGCATTTCCTGTACGACGGCATTCGGCAGATGCTCCTCTCTCCACTCGACAGTCTGTGCAATTCCCTGCGCATGGGAGCAGACGGTTTTTATATCCTCAAGGGAGGCACCCGGCAATGCCATCAGTGTCTGGTTGATCGGCAGAATGACTTCCCCAATTACATAGACTTCTTTTTCCGCAATCAGCGCATCTACATAATTGGTTACAGCTCCGCCTATGGTATTTTCCTGCGGGATCACCGCATAATTAGCGGTTCCTTCCACAACATCCGAGATCGCATCCGTAACGGTATCCCTGAGTCTGAAATCTCCATCCTTAAAAAAGAACTTTGCCGCCTCTTCTGTATAAGTACCCGCCGGTCCGAGATAGCTGACCTGAGGCTCATCTATAATCCTTGCGGAGGTCGGAGCAGAAACTGATGAGCTTTCCGAATCTGCAGGTCCGGAGCCACAAGCAGTTAACACAAACGCGATAAACAGGAAAACAGGCATTAACCTTAAATATGTCTTCATCCTCAGCATTTAATAATTGCCCCTCCTAGCTAATACTCGACCTGATTAAACAGGTCATCTCCTGTAAGTTCGTTTATAACAATACTTTTGTGCTCGTTGTTTACCAGGCCGGCGAAAGTGATCATCGTGAGCCACAGAGCTTTTCTGCTTGAGGTTTCCTTTCGGAACGTCTCCACCTTATGCAGCAGCTCCTTTTCATAGTTCTCATCTATGGCAAAGGCTTCATTGGAAAATTTAATCTCACATATATTTATCACATCATCTTTTCTGTCTATCAGCAGATCTATCTGAGCTCCCGGTTTTGTAGTCTTACTTTTCCATGAGAACTCTTTACTGGATATACCTCCGATGCCAAGTTTTTGTTTAATCTGTCTGATATGAAGCAAACATACCTTTTCAAATGAAAGACCACTCCAGGCATAGTATGCAGGTGTGTGTATATATTCCATCCATGTCCCTAAATTACCGTTTTCAATAAAAGTCAGATAGAAAAGACACATCGGATCGATTAATTGATAATGACTCCCGTTTTTTCTGGTGGAATAGTCGCTGAATTTTCTGATAAATCCACACTGTTCCAGATTCTCAAGGCATTTGGTAAGATCTTTTCCCTCCGGTGTATTTCCGCTTGCAATCAGTTCAGTTCGCGTTAAACCATATTTTTTTAATGACAGCTCCCTTATTATATTTATATATTTGTCAGCATGGTCAAAAAGCGCACTAAACATCTGATGAAATTCATACCTTAGCGGACTGTTCTCTCGAAAAAACAACAGCTCCACGTTTTGTGCAAGACTTTTTTGAGGATCCAGATAGTTAAGATAATAAGGAACTCCCCCAAAAATCATATAACTCTCTACGATCTGTTGCTTAGTATAATGAACTCCGTTGCTTTCAAGCAACTTTTCACATTCATAAAGGCAAAATGGCATCAGATGCATCTGCCTTGTCAATCTGTTGTAAAAGCCACCGGTATCTTTAACGATATTATTTATCACCCCTGCTGTGGCGGACCCGCATATAATCAGTAAAAGATCTTTTTGAGACGCTCCCCACGAATTCCAGAAATAGTCAAAGGCGCTCTTAAAGTCTGACTTGACTGTATCCATCCATGGCAATTCATCTAAAAAAACAATTCTTTTATCAGAACGATATTCCCTCGTAACCGTCCCTTTTTCAAGCAACGACTCAAGTCTGGAAAAAGCCTCAAACCAATCCTTGGGTATTGTTTGGCTATCATCCCCATACTTAATGAGCGCCTCATTAAAAATCCTGAGCTGCTGCTTTCTGTTACCTTGCTGAACTCCTGTGGTATAAAATGAAAAAGTATTATTGAAGAATTCTTTGATAAGATATGTCTTACCTATCCTCCTTCTACCGTATAGCACTAAAAATTCAGGATTTTTGCTTTTGAGCAGATTGTTGAGTATTTTTTTTTCTTCTTCGCGCCCGATCATATTTTATCCCTTCCGTATCTATTCAGTATGAAGGCTCCTGTGAACATATATATTATATATTTTGGGGAATTATGAGTCAATAGAGTGTCGATAACTCCCCAAAATACTCCTTTGGAGTGCTGTTTTGGGGAGTTATCGATGGTGTAAGCATTATTTGTGCCAATCAGTGATGATATAGCGCAATACAGCCGAGATTTTTCCAGCATGCGGCATTTTCGGTTTCCGTATCAGTATGCAGCGTTGCGGTGAAGCAGTGCCATGCTGTAATACACCAGACATTATGCGTCTTTTCATCTTCATCATACGGCGACAGACGCCATGAGGCGATACAGCCCCAATCTTTCCAACAAAAAAGATCTCCTTCTTCTGCTGCGGAAGCATTGACCAGCTCATCATCACTGACTTCTTCCCTTTCTGCATCGAGGCGCTCAAAGTCCGCCGCCACGACATGGAAACCCAACTCGTCAGCTGCTTTTGCAAAAAGCTCACTGTCACTTTCAGGCCGGCTCTTCTCCGCAATGCGGTCAACGATCCTGTAAAACTTTTCCTTCAGTTCCTTGTCCGAAGCCATAGCCTCTTCCAGTCTCTTCATTTCTTCTGATATTTTCATGAGTGTGTCCTCCTTTCCCGGGACTTTTTGTATTTCTAACTATTTATACGTTCAGAAAGTCCGGGCAGCAGACGCTCATTCTAATTTTTTTCTTTAACAGAAGTATACATGCTGCCGCAGGTACAAGCGATTTTATAAAAAAGCCTGCGCTATTAAAAAACAGGGTTCTGAATACATCTTATCTTCAAAGATGCATCAGAACCCTTCGCAGAATTATGGTGTTCATAAGTTTATTCATTTACCACCGAGCTTGAGTACGAAGTGGTGCTTCACAACAAGCTCCGCTATTTCTTTGCTGGTAAACTTCTGTGCAAACTTCCTCCCAGTTCCTGTAATATATTGTTTTTGTCGTCGGAGCGCCCACTCAGATCAGTGCTTTCATAGACGCCAGACGGCTGAATAATATCTTTACCTGCTCTTCGCTAAGCGTAGTTCCTGCCATTTCTGCAATTTCCGATGCCTCGAGTTTCTTTAGCTGCTTCTTTCCCGTATCTGACAGAGAATATAAGGCTTCCTGTTCGGACCGGGTCAGATCTGCCGACAGTCTATTCGAAAACAGCGGAGATTCCAGCAGATCCGCGCAGACATCATTAATGGAATAAGTGTCCTTAAGGTCATGAAGGTCTCCGTTCTTTGCTATTTCCTTTGTATTCTTATCCTGGTGGCGCTGGAGCGAGACTCTTAAGGTTGTAAGATCTCCGTTCAGCCTTTCGGTAATACCGAAGAGCAGGTCGAAGGCAAGTATACGGTCTATCTTTTCCTGAGCTACCTTCTCTATCTTTACCGGGGCGTGCCTGCTGTATTCATAGTCTTTCGACATAACCTCTGTGTAGGACAGGTCAAAGGTCTGCTCATAGACGATACCCTCCATCTCGGGCTGCCCTTCCTTAGCATTGATCCTTGCCTCCTGAGCGGCTCTGAAAAGTCCGGTAAAGCCCGCGCTTTCGGTAAACTGTGAAAGAGCCGCGGCGCTTTTCGCTTCATTTTTCCCCATTTCCTTGAAGAAAGCTACAGAGCCACTGTGCTCCACACGATGAATCCTGCCCATAGTCACGTCGTGGCTCTCCTTCACATCGCTCTCTTCCCTTTTTATCTGAACCTGGGTCATAAAAATCTCGTTCCAGGACCGGAAGCCGCTGACATCTTCGATCTCAAAGACTGCCTTCTGATAAAAATGCCGCTTTTCCCTGATAAGGGCAGAGTGCATCTCCTTGATGTCTTCAAGCCTCTTCCTTCCCTTTCCGGTGACCTTGGCCTCATCTCTTTTCTCTATATACACGCCGCATAAGTCAATAGCTTCCTGGTAGGTTTCAAGAATCTGACTAATGTCATCCTCACCCGGCTTTTTCCCGAGCAGCGCTCTAAGGTCACGCAGGATGTCCTGTACCGGCTTGCGGAATTTACTGCCCACAGAATCGTTCTCTATGCTCTTTGCCAGATTCAGGTTTCTCTGATGGTCTACCGAAGCATATTCGTCCATCTGCGCCCTGTCTCCGAATATTGAAGCGGCGGCACGGAGGATCCTTGCGCGCCTTTCCTCGTAGGTATCGGGCATTGTCCTCATAAGTATATTTTTAAGCTGTGCCAGGGAATCCACCTTTACCATCACATGGTGCTCATCCATGACATAGACTCCTTCGTCCAGCTCATTTAAGCCCGAACTCCGGTACACCTTATTATCGGTCGCATTGATAAAGGCCATGCTGTGTGCCTTTTCGTTCTGGTCCGACTTCATCTGGCTGGTGTCGATATGCTGCAGATCCATTCCTATATCGTGAGTGAAGGGCATGAGGATCAGCCTTTTTGCATGCAATACCTCCTGGGGTGCAAATAATGCCTTGTGCATCCAATCGTCCTGATTTACCATTGAATAGAGGACCGTAGTATCTGACTGGGCTCCCAGCGGCGCCATCTTCTCCCCGTCAATGGTAAATTCTCCCTTATTGATTCCCTGATATTCCTTTACGTCATATCTCTCCATGTCATCTGCAGTGTAGCTCTCCACGTCCCAACCGGGTACGGGATCGTACTGCGTCAGATGAAAATTTACATAGTCAACATATTCGGGATAATTTGTCTGCAGCCAGTACTTCAGCATCATGGCACCATGGGAGGCTCCGACTCCTCCACGGCTGTGACCCTTGAATACCAGATCGACCTTATAATATTTCGGCTCTCTTCCGTTTTTCAGCTCGTCATTCCATTTATTGAATATATTTGTCAGATGCTGAACCCCCATATCCCGGATCCTTTTTCTCGTCGCCTGGATAGAATAATCGCTCAGACCATTCATATTTAAATTCCAAGGGCCACCGATGGAATATTTTGTTTTTTTGGCATATCGCTGTTCCTTCAGAGGCCCTGTCAGAACCTCCCTTTCGCTTTTCCAAAGATACCCTTTTTCATCCAGCTTCTCGTTATAGATAAGTTTTGCATTATCTCCATCATATTTGTTTATTCCGGTAACACCATCATGCTCTTTTCTGAACTGATCAAAGGAGGAGCCGCCTACATCAAACTCAATGACGTCATGTCCCTGATTAAGCCACTTTGTACCCTCGGCATGGACAAGGTCCATCTCCCTTTTCTCTGCCTCCTGGTCGGTAAGGCTCTTGTCTACTCCGTTATAAGCTCCCGGAATAACCTCGTCGATGGCATCCTTTATACTTCTTATCTTCTGCATACCCAGGATATATCTTGTGTCGTTATCCTGCCGGTCTTTGTCCAGCTTTTCCAGAGTGTACTTGTCCTTTTCGCGCAGCTTTTCCCTGTCTACCTTTTTCTTCTTATTCTCTTCTCTCCGTTCTTTTCTGATGTCCTGTGACAGACTATAATATTCTTTTGTCTTATAAATTCGCCAGAGATCCTCGTTAATATTAGCCTCATTCCCGCCTGTATGAAGCTTTGCTTCTTCCCTGAGCTTCAGGAGCTTCGCCTGCTCTCTAAGCTCCCTGACCTCCTTAAGGCGCTGCTTTCCCCGCTCTCCCCTGAAAAGGGAAAATCTCATATAGGTATAGGCGTCGCAGGCCTTTATCAGATCTTTAACCTTCTGGAGTGTATTGTTGCTTTTTTCCCGGACGGCATTATGATAGGCGGCCAGCGCATTCCTGACGTTTATCATTCTTTCGCTGTCGTCCTGCTCTATTCTGGAATACTTTTCGTCAATTCCCACATATTTCGGCTCGGGAAGCTCTCCCTGCAAGGCCACCTTTTCTATATTTTTCTGGTTTACCTCGCCGATATTGTCCTCAAAGATCTTCTCCTCCTTTATGCTCTGATCATGAGCAGAAATCAGGGTAGAAGTCCGCATAATATCCTGCGGCTGGTAAAGTTCCTCGTTTTTTACTTCATTTACTTCCTGCACGTTTTCAAGTTTCTTTTTTTCTTCATGAAGCTCCGGCATATCTTATCTCCTTTTTAATTATGTTATTAATAGGCGTTGGCGAAACGCTAGAAGCTGCATAATTACGGCATTCTTTTTGTTATAAAATAAAACAACTCCTCACTGGTTCATGGTAAAATTGAGTTGTCAAAAAAACAATCAACCATGCCCCAGAGAAAGGAGTTGTCACCCTTATGATAACATATCATCAGATGACTTTGGCTG
>JAFTEI010000089.1 GCA_017453965.1 Lachnospiraceae bacterium | reverse complement strand
GTCTTTGCGCTGCCCTTCATATTGACATTTCTGATATTTTTTGCCTACCCCATCGTCAATACCATATTTATGAGCTTCGAGAAGGTGGGCGGCGGCAACTATGAATTCGTTGGCTTGTCCAACTACCAGACCCTGTTTAAGAATGCGGTATTTTACAAGTGCTTAAGGAACAGTATTTTATATACTATACTTTCCTGCGCACTGATGATACCCATACCCATGATCCTTGCGACCATGCTCAACAGTAAGCACATGGTTGGAAAGACAGCCTTCAGGAGTATAATGTTTGTTCCGGCCCTCACCTCAGTAGTTGTAGCGGGAGTCATCTTCCGTCTCATGTTTGGAGAGCTGGAAGGGTCCTTCATGAATCAGGTGATAGGGGCCTTCGGCCATGAACCCATGATCTGGCTGCGTACACCCCTTACCGTGTGGATCACGATGCTGGTTTTGTGCCTGTGGCGCTGGACAGGTGTAAACATGATGTACTACCTGTCGGGACTGCAGCAGATCTCCGAGGATTTATACGAATCCGCAAGCATCGACGGAGCCACGGGGCTGCAGACCTTCCGCTATATCACCCTTCCCATGCTTAAGCCTACGACCATATACGTGCTGACTATCTCCATCTTCGGCGGCATGGCCATGTTCACCGAGTCCTACCTCCTGTTTAACGGCAACAATTCCCCCAATAACGTGGGAACCACACTGGTGGGCTTCCTTTACAGGATCGGAATGGAACAGAATAACATAGGCATAGGTTCGGCCATCGGAGTTATCCTGCTGATAATCGTTATGGTTATAAACGTTATCCAGCTTGCACTCAACGGCACGTTCTCGAAAGGAGAAAAATAGACATGGGTATGAAGGAACAAAACAGAAAGTATACCGTATTTCTGGTGATATTTTTCGTGATAGTGGCGCTGCTGACGCTCCTGCCCCTGATATTGCTGGTGCTCTCATCCTTCCGCCCCGGAACGGATCTTATGCGCTACGGTCTCAACTTCAATATAGACTGGTCTACGGCTTCCATGCGTAACTACCAGCTGCTCTTCTCCGGACAGAACAACTATTTTAACTGGTATAAGAACAGTCTTATAATCACAGTGGTACAGATGGCGCTGGCCCTGTTTTTAAGCGCCTGTGTGGGCTATGCCTTCGCAATATATGATTTCAGGGGAAAGAACATATTGTTTGCCTGCGTGCTTATCGTAATGATGATCCCCACCGAGGTCATAATACTGCCCCTGTATCAGCTTATGATCAAAATGAAGATAATCAATACAATGTGGGGTATAATCCTGCCATATATGGTAATTCCAATGCTTATTTTCTTTTTCAGGCAGTACCTGTCCGGAATCCCGCGGGATTTCGTGGACGCGGCCAGGGTGGACGGCTGTACGGAATACGGCATTTTCGGCCGTATCATGCTGCCGCTTATGAAGCCCTCCTTCGCGGCTATGGGTATATATCAGGGAATGTCCAGCTGGAACAATTTCCTGTGGCCCATGATAGTGCTGCGCTCCCAGGAGAAGATAACCCTGCCGGTAGGCTTGCAGTCACTGATGTCGCCCTATGGCAATAACTACGACATACTGATCGCCGGCTCCTGCTTCGCCATAATCCCGATACTGGTGCTTTTCGTCTGCTTCCAGTCCTATTTCATAGAAGGAATGACAGCCGGAGGAGTAAAGGGCTAAAGCATGGCAGAGCAGCTTATTAAAATGAGAGAGCCCTATGGAGAGGAGTAGCTATGAGCTATAGGTCAGATATTACTGGGGATGAAATCCCTTTTAATATAGGAGGGAGCAGATGAATCCTGACGGAAAGATATTTAATCTGCTCTCCACCATAGGGGATCTCTTCATCTTAAATATCGCCTGGGCCCTGGCCTGCTTACCCATAGTGACCATCGGGGCCGCAGAGACAGCGCTTTATTACAACACCTTAAAGCTTGCGGAAAACAGGGAGTCATATGTGTGGAGGAGCTTTTGGAAGTCCTTCAGGGATAATTTCAAACAGGCCACCCTCATATGGCTCATGGCCCTGGGGGTCATAGCCCTTATGGTAGTGGAGTCCGGCCTTCTGGGAAATTTCAGCGAGTCCATGCAGGGGCTCCTGCGGGCCACCATGCTGGCAGTGACGATCTTTTTCCTGCTGGAGCTGGTCTTTGTGTTTCCGGCTCTGGCGCGTTTCTACAATAGCATAAGGGGGATCCTGACCGCCGCCTTTGTCATGGCCGTGCAGCACTTCCCTTCGGCCTTTCTGATAATCGCCATACGTGCCCTGCCCTGGCTTCCGGGCTTTGTTTCCCTCGAGCTCGAGGCTGCGATAATTCTGCCGGTGCTGCTGTTTTTAAGGTCGGTCCTGGCTCTGGCGGAGTCGTTTTTCTTTGTAAGGATATTTAAGAATTATTACCCGAAAACACATGAGAGTGATGAGTGACGCAAAGCGGTAGAGCAGCTCCGGGGGCTTTGAATCAGATGCTGCCGGGGTAAGTCACGGAAAGGAGAGCACATGAGCAAACAGTCAAAGATGGTTATAGACCGTGAATTTCGCGTATCCGAGGTGGACAGGCGTATCTTCGGTTCCTTTATAGAGCACCTGGGCCGCGCGGTATACGACGGCATCTACCAGCCCGGGAACCCCAAGTCCGATGCTGACGGCTTCAGGACGGATGTAATAGACCTTGTGAAGGACCTGGGAGTACCGATAGTCCGCTACCCCGGAGGAAATTTTGTGTCCAGCTTTTACTGGGAGGACAGTGTCGGCCCCAAGGATAAGAGGCCGAGGCGCCTGGAGTTGGCCTGGCAGAGCATAGAGACCAACCAGGTCGGGATAGAT
The DNA here is from genome assembly GCA_017453965.1 of Lachnospiraceae bacterium. Lineage (GTDB taxonomy): Bacteria > Bacillota > Clostridia > Lachnospirales > Lachnospiraceae > NK4A144. The sequence goes on along the minus strand of JAFTEI010000089.1, from coordinate 621 downwards.
GAATTTGCAAAATGGACGAAGAAGGCAGGGTCGGACGTCATGATGGCGGTAAACCTCGGGACCCGGGGAATAGCGGATGCCTGCAACCTTTTAGAGTACTGCAACCACCCGGGCGGCACGAGATATTCCGATATGCGTATAGCCAACGGGACAAAGGAGCCGCATAACATAAAGCTCTGGTGCCTTGGAAACGAGATGGACGGGCCCTGGCAGCAGGGGCACAAGACTATGGAGGAGTACGGGAGGCTCGCCGAGGAGACCGCCAAGGTCATGAAGATAATTGACCCCACCATAGAGCTGGTATCCTGCGGCAGCTCCAATATAGACATGCCCACCTTCCCCGACTGGGAGGCCACCTCCCTTATGTGCGACTACGACTTCGTGGATTACGTCTCCATGCACCAGTATTACGGAAACTATGACGACGACACCGCCGATTTCCTGGCCCTGTCCGACGATATGGACCGCTTCATAAGGACGGTGGTATCCACCTGTGATTTCGTCAAGGCGAAGAAGAGGGGGAAGAAGGATATAAACATAAGCTTCGACGAATGGAACGTCTGGTTCCACTCCAAGGAGAAGGAAAACGAGATACGTGAGAATACCCCCTGGACAATAGCT
>JAFTEI010000088.1 GCA_017453965.1 Lachnospiraceae bacterium | reverse complement strand
TGGGCAATGACAGCGTGATAATCAAAAAGGACAAGCTCCTGTCCGAGGAGGAGGGCTCCAATTATGGAAGACTTAAGGGCTCGGCGGAGCTTTCGGGTTATTATCTCGTCGGTGAGAATGAGAAGTATATCTTTTTCCACCAGGACATTCCCGGAAACTGGGGCACGGTCGAAAAGTACAAGGCCATAGGAATAGGGGATGCGGCGGCAACTCTTTCACTGGCCTATCCGACTATCGAGGAGACAGAGGAATATAATCTCAACCACTACACCTTTGACGAGCTGGCTCAATATGACGTGATATATTTGAGCGAATTTACCTACGACAGCCTAAGCGACGCCGAGGAGCTGATAAAGAGACTGGCGGATAACGGAAACCAGATAGTCATACTTGCGGACGGGATCCCGGAGAACAGAGAAAACCGTATGCGGGTCTTTCTGGGAGTCACCTGTAATCTGATCAAGTTCAAGAACAGCTACCCGGAGCTGGAGACGGTAGACTACGGCGTTCTGGACTGCGACCTCTTCCCGATGAGATATGCGGACTGGTCCTGCTACTACGTAAACGGCCTGGACAAGGTCCTGGGCAGACTTACGGACGCGGGGGCGGAGATAGATTTTTACGGTACCGTCTATAACGACAATATCCACGTCATAGGCCTGAATATCCCTCTTTTTTACTATCTCACCGAGGACCCGTCAATAGGAAAGATAATGTACGATGTCATGATAATGGACCCGGGGACGATGCCCGAAAGGAAGATAGCTCCGATGGAGCTCGACTACTATCCCACGGGAATGAGTATCAGCTGTGAGACGACGACGAATACCGGCCTGGGTATCCAGGACAGCTTTTCCTCGGTAAGGCCCATGATAAGCAAGAACTACCTCATGGCGGTGGAGGGGGACACTACGGTCATAAGCTTCATCTATCCGAATTTCTGGTGGGGGTTTTCGCTGACGGTCTTTGGGCTGGTTCTCACAGTGCTGTACACGATCTACCTGAAAAAGAGATCCCTCGATTCTGAAAATTAAAAATTTATTCACGGTAATTAATATAAGGCGCTTATGGATAACAAGGATAAGAAGAGCGGGTCGCGGCCCGACACTATAAGATTAAACGCAAAGCTTCTGGCCTTTATCTGCGGCGGACTTCTGGTCATCGGTCTTGCGCTGTGGAAGCTCGGAGTATGGACCAGTCTGACAGAGAAGCCCGATGGAGAGGGCGGCTATGAGACACTCTTCGGGAATACCTCCGAGGTAGAGATGGAGGCCGGGGAGGACGAGGAGGCAGAGGCGGAGGAATATGTCAGGACCGGAGTTTACAAGGACGGAGAGGCAGCGTATTACTTCCGCACCGGAGATAAATATTTTGAAATTTATGACGGCTCGGGATTTAAGCCTGTCTTTATGAAGGGTGTAAATATGGGAGTCTGCGACCCCGGCCATTTTCCCGGAGAGCTGGGAATCACCGAGAGGGAGTACCTCCAGTGGTTCAAGGATATAGCTGAGATGAATGCCAACTGTGTAAGGGTCTACACTATTCAAAATCCCAGCTTTTATGAGGCCTTTTACCAATATAACTCCCAGGCGGAGGAGCCCCTGTACCTGTTCCACGGGACCTGGTATAACGAGGATATCCTCGCGGCGACCAACAATGCCTTTGACCCGGGACTGCGGGAGGAGCTCTTAAAAGAGGAGCAGGATACGATCGACATCATACATGGAAACTGTGTGATAGAGGAGCGCCCCGGCCATGCCTTCGGCACCTATACCAGGGATATTTCTCCCTGGGTCGCGGGCTGGATACTTGGTATAGAATCGGAGGCTCCCTTTGTAGAGGGGACAAATACGCAGAATCCGGGGAAGACTTCATATCAGGGCACATATTTTACGGCTGAAAATGCTTCGCCCTTTGAGGTCTTCTGGGCGGAGACCTCAGACGAGGTGGCCGCCTATGAAATGGAGCATTACGGGATGCAGCGCCCCATGACCTATACCAACTGGCCCACCACCGATATGCTGACCCATCCCAGCGAGTCGATGATGGACATGGAGGACAGCTGTGTGCTAAACGTGGAGAACGTAAAGCCCACAGGAGAGTTTAAGGCGGGGCAGTTCGCCTCCTATCATATCTACCCCTATTATCCGAATTTCATGGACACCGACGAGGCCTATGCAAATTATGTCGATGCGAAGGGTCAAAAAAATACCTACATGGCCTACCTTCAGGACCTGGCCGCCCGCTGCCATCTGCCGCTGATGGTCGGGGAATTCGGAGTTCCCTCCTGCAAGGGCCTGACCCATTCGAATATCGTCACGGGCTTTAACCAGGGCAATCACGATGAGGAGGAGCAGGGCAGGATGCTCTCTTCGATGATAAGCGATATCCATGACGCGGGCTATGCCGGGGGACTGGTCTTTACCTGGCAGGATGAGTGGTTCAAGAGGACCTGGAACACCATGGACTATACGGACCAGTACAGGAGGGCCTATTGGAATGACGTTATGACCAATGAGCAGCATTTCGGCCTGTTGGAATTCGTTCCCGGGGAGGAGGAGAGCCCCGTAGTGGTTGTGGACGGCAAGCCGGAGGAGTGGAAGGAGGACAGCCTCTTTATCGAAAAGGACGGGATGAAGCTGTATGTGGAGCACGACTGCGCATTTCTCTATCTCATGCTGCAAAAGGACGGGACAGATGGCTGGGACAAAGAGGAGGTCACTCTGCCCATTGACGTGACGGAGAGCTCGGGGAGCCTGCAGCATGGGCACTTAAAGTTCGACCGCGCCGCCGACTTTATCCTGGAGCTTAAGGGGAAGGAAAATACCAGGCTCATGGTCCACAATTATTATGACAGGTATCTCTATTCCTATAAGGATTACAAGGATATCATCGAGCATTGGGTGAGGCCCTCGAAGGATTCCGATGCCTTTACGGGGATAAATTATCTGGTGGAGCGTCCCCTGAACTATATGGACAGGGAGGGCGTAATACCCTTAAGGCTCTTTGACGGGGGAGTAATGGAGTTCGGGAATACGGACTACAATGACAAGGCCTACAACTCCATCGCGGATTTTTGTTATTCGGGGAATACCCTTGAGATAAGGATACCCTGGCTGCTTTTGAATTTCCGGGACCCCTCAACGAAGGAGATAGAGGATGACTTCTGGGTCAACGATGACTTTAAGGGCAAGACCGCGGACGGGGTCTACCTCGACTTTATAAGAGCCGGCTCCCATGAACAGAGCGAGCTCAAGCTCTACGACTGGCAGAACTGGGACAACTGGCCTTACTTTGAGCGCCTGAGAAAGAGCTACTATATTCTTCAGGACACCTTTAAAGACCTGGAGCCGATGTCATTCTAATTCCTTTTGAAGCGGTAATATTCCCAGTAGAGCGTGCCCTCCGGCTTGTCTATGTTGTCTACGATGACGTATTCTATGTTGTCGTCCTCAAAATTAAAGAACTTTCCGTGAAAATCCCACTCCGGGTTGAGTATTTCCAGCCTGGAGTTTTTCAGGGCTGCAAAATCATGTTGGAGAAATTTCAGATTGTATTCCATGACCTGCACAGGCTGAAGGACAAAGTACAGCGTATTGGCCGAGATCAGGAGAGTGAATAAAAAAGTAAACATTGCTTTAAAATTATTTTTTCCCATAAAGGACAGCAGGATAAGCGGGTAGATGACAAGGAGATATGCGTGGGGCGAAAACCTTGCCCGCCAGCTTTCAGAGACTGCGAACATGAGTATTGCGATAAGGGAGATATTCACCGCAAAATATATCTTTTTGACCAGCATATCCCTGATAAAGAAAAAGTAGATCAGGTATATGATGAC
>JAFTEI010000087.1 GCA_017453965.1 Lachnospiraceae bacterium | reverse complement strand
TATATAAAAAGTCGAAAACGGCTCTCTGGTCCGTAAGGTCCAGCTCCGCATGAGTTCTCTTCAGTATATTTACGTAACCGTCCTTTTCGAGAGCCCGCACTATTGCCGAGCCTACAAGTCCTCTGTGCCCGGCCACAAAAATTTTCGCATTCCTGTCTATCATTATCTACACCATTATACCTACTAATATTCCCAGCAGTCCCCCGAAAAAAACCTGCAGCGGGGTATGACCCACCAGCTCCTTCAGCGCCCTTTCAGGCGTATCAAACTCCGCATAATTCGCGCTGAATATCTGCGTTATCTGATTCAGAAGCTCAGCCTGTTTGCCGGTCTCTCTCCTCACGCCCATGGCGTCATACATTACAATGAAGGCCATCACAAAGCAGGCAGCAAAGATTGCCGTATCCGGCCCCTCATACTTAAATACGGAGACTGCCAGCGCAGCGACGAAGGCTGAATGAGAGCTTGGCATCCCTCCTGAGCCGACAAGCCTTTCAAAGCTGAAGGATTTGGTGATAATGCAGCTTATCACGGTTTTTATTATCTGTGCCGAAGCCCAGCCGATAACCGCTGCTATGAGCATTCTGTTTGAAAGCAGAGCCTCTACATACTCCATCCGGATCTCAATCTCTCCCTTCAGTCTTATCCATTCTATCGGTTCCGTTCTTTATCTCGTCTATGATGAATGGCGGTCTGTTGCGTGCGGCATCCAGAGTTCTCCATACATATTCGCCTATTATACCGAGCATGAACATGATGGCGCCGGCGGTAAAGAGCACTATACAGGTCAGCATAGGCCAGCCTTTTACCGGCACGCCCACGGTAAAATACTCAATGATGACATCGATTATCAGTATGATCGCAAGGAAATCAAACACTACCCCCATCCAGGTCATTACCCTTATGGGAAGATAGGAGAAGCTCAGCAGTGAATCAGCCGCCAGCTTGAACTTCTTTCCAAGAGTCCAGCGTCCCTTGCCTTTCTCCCTTCCCTGTCTGTCAAAGTAGACCATATCGGTCTTAAACCCTGCCCAGAGCACCTGAAGGGTAAGGGAAGAATTGTTCTCGTCGAATTTCTTTATTACCTCTATGACCCTTCTGTCCAGAAGATAGCAGTCAGTGCCCTCTTCCGGCATGTTTTTGGTCACAAGCCTGTTTATTATCTTATAATATGCTCCTGCCGCAGCCTTCTCTCCCGCCGAGTCGACCCTGCTCCTCCTCACGGCGAGCACCACGTCATTCCCCTTCTTCCAGCTCTCATACATCTCGGGAATAAGAGCCGAATCCTCCTGAAGGTCAGCCTGTTTTGTCACTGCGCAGTCACCCGTGCATACGTTGAAGCCCGCAAGAAGAGCCGCGTGCTCTCCGAAATTACGTGACAGCTTCACGCATTTTACGTGCTCCGGATCTCCCATCCTTATCTGATTCATGATATCCCAGGAGCCATCTCCCGAGCCATCATCGACCATGACTATTTCATAGTCCGACAGTCTCGGAAATGCCTTGATCTTAAGATCCTCATACAGATCCTTCAGATTTTCTTCATTATAATATACGGGGATTATGATCGACAGCCTGCTCATTTCAGACCATCCCTGAAGTATTCCGCGAGGGCATCATGCCAGTCGGCAAAGGTGTAGCCTCCGGTAAGTCTTAGCATATAATTATCCAATATAGAATAAAACGGCCTGGGCGCGCTTGAAGGATTCATTGCTGTATATTCTTCGGTAGTAACATGACGAACCTTTGTGTTTTTCCCCGCCGCTTTCAGTACTTCCTCTGCAAATACAGCCCAGTTGGTATCCCCTTCACAGGTTCCATGGAAAAGACCGTAGTTATCCGTTTCTATAAGCGTATGCATACCGCGGGCCAGCTCCTTTGCGCTGGTAGGCGTCCCGACCTGGTCGGATAC
>JAFTEI010000006.1 GCA_017453965.1 Lachnospiraceae bacterium | reverse complement strand
GGCAAAGGGCCAGGCCTACTCAGTACAGGAGCAGATGGAGGTCATGCTGGCTCTGCTTACTATCCAGAGCGCCAGACAGGTCATCTTTTTCTGGGGCTCCATGAGCTTTCGAGGGGAGGTGACGGCTGTCAGCTCCACTTTCACGATGTTCAATAAAAAAGGAGATCCCATAAGAGGCAAGATAGGGATGACCATAAGGCAGGGACATTCCGGACATCAGATAGAAAAAGACTTTCAGTATGACGAGAAATATTGGGATCAGGCTTTTGACAGGGTGTTTACCGATGAGATAAAGCAGCCGTCGGCGCTTGAGAACATGAGCAACAATCTTTTGAACTTAAAATTATGAGGGTAATCATATTATGGATCTAAGCAGTGTAGGCGATTATTTTAAACAGAATCTGGGAATTACCGAGAAGGCCATCCTGGAGGTCATCGACTTAAGAAACAGGGAGATAGAGCAGAACCCGGCAGTAAATGTGACGATGGGAAGTGCAGGAGACAACCTCATGGTCAACGGTGGCGACAACCCGAAGCAGAGCTTTATGAACGCCGGTATAGTCAGGGATCAGCTGGACAATGCCAATGATCAGGCACAGCAGGCTCTGGATAAGAAATTCAAACCGCTCGACCCGAAACTACGCAGCCATCAGATCAACAAGTATTTGAACGCCAAGGCGAAATATTTCACTGTGCAGTTCAATCCCAATACCTTAAGGCTTTCGGGACACAGCGGCGGCCTCGTGCGTAAGACGGACTATAACGCAACGCAACGCAAGCGTGGAGGAGGTAAGATCGAATACGTTCCCAGTAAGACCTATATCGATTTCGCGGTGACCCTCTTTTTTGACAAGGTGGATCCCCAGGATGCGTTTCTGGGCGATAAGCTGGCCCCTTCCCTTACGAATATGGGCAAGGGAATAGCAAAGCTTGGGATGAAGATCGCGAATAAAAAGAAAAATACGGTCCAGCCCGAGGTAGAGGCTCTTATAGCTGCCTTAAGAAATGAGAAGACAAGGCTCATCACATTCCACTGGGGAAATCTTTCCTATCCGGGAGTCTTAAAATCGGTCACTGCAAATTATGTGATGTTTAACGTAAGCGGAGAGCCCATAAGGGCTACTGTGGATCTTTCGATGACCTGTGCGGACGATGAGATCATGCCTCGTTCCCTTGACATGTGGCAGAATCTTTACACGGCAGCCTTTATGGATGAGGCCCAGGCCGGAGGCAAGAGCTACGTCAAGGCCTCACAGAAGGTGGGAGGTCTCCTTAATATATAGGACTGTCTTAAGAGTATGGCTGAGTTTGATATTAGTAATCTAAAGGAAAAATATGAGGATTTTCAATCGCCCCTGATAGTGGTGGAGGTTGAAGGAAAAAAGATAGACAAGGAAGAGCACGGGCTGCAGGTGACCAACTGCGAGGTGGAGCTTACCAGCGGATACGAGGCCGCAATAGCGGAGGTGGAGCTGGAGGGAGCCTACGATGGCACCGTCTTTGATATCACCAAGTGCAAGAATGTCATCGCAATGGGCTCCTCCATAAAGATATCCTTTGGCTATGGCGCTTCCGTCAGGGAGGTCTTCAGGGGCTTTATAGCCAGGGTAAATTTTGTTATCCCCAAGAGTACCTATGACGATCCCTACATAAAGCTTACCGCCATGGACATAAAGGGCAATATGATGGCAAACCGCCATTCGAGGCGCCTCAATTCAAAATATTTTTCCGACGCGGTAAAGGAGGTCATAGAGGCCAATCCCTTCTATAACTATAAGGACGAGCAGCAGAAGAATTTCACGGAGCTCGTGATAGACAATACCCCCGATAAGCCCGAAGGAGCCGGAGACGGCGGAGCAGCTGCCGGAGGCGGCGGTGGAGCTCCCGGAGGCGCAGAGGGAGAGAAGACTGACGATGTGCGCGTCGAGATGGTGGAGGAGAGCGACTATGAATTCGTAGTCAAGGCCGCGAAGAAGTTCAACTTTGAATTTTTCACCGTAGGAGGAATGCTCTATTTCATAAAGGCCAAGAAGAACGAGACCGTTCTTATGGAGTTTTTGCCCGGAGAGATGATAAAGAACCTGGATGTGGGCTACGACATCACCGGCCTGGTCGGACAGGTCGAGGTAAGGAACGTGGACTCCGACAAGGGCGATTTCGTAGGGAAGACGCAGAAGCTGAGCGGCAAGATCTCCATCGGAAACAAGGCCAAGCCCCTGATCACCAACCAGGCCCTGGTGTACATAGACCCGACGGCCCAGAGCAAGGAGAGCGCGGGCTACAGGGCGGAGTATTTAAGCTCCCAGGCCAGCTACAGGCTGGGGAACCTTACAGCCACTATAGTAGGGCTGCCGGAGTTGATCCCGGGCAGGTTTATAGAGCTTAAAGAGCTGGGAGTACCGGTCAATAATACATTTTATGTTACGAGAGTAAGGCATGTGCTGCAAAGGTCGGAATATACCACCGAGATAGAGGGCTGTGCAAAGGAGATCAAGACGGGTTAAGCAGCTGGGGCAGCCCACGGGGCTGCAGCCTGGATTCTGTTGGGGAAAAGCCCCGTTTAATTGAGGAGAAGAGTTACAGATGGCGATTTTCGATATAATTGAAGACGTTTCGAAAAAGCAGGTAGAGAAGACCGACACGGGTGACAGCCGTATCATGGGGCTAATGCTGGGGCAGGTGGTCAAGAATTACGACGACAACATGCCGGGCAAGGTGTCCATTATCCTTCTGTCCAGGGAGACGACTCAGGGAGAGGGAGACAAGGCGAACGCTTCAAGGATGCTCTGGGCCAGGGTAGTAAACCCCTCCGGAGGAAGCAGCTGGGGGCACTATTTCATCCCTGAGGTGGGGGACCTGGTGGTAGTGGCCTTCGAGCAGGGAAATATCGAGCGGGCCTATATAATCGGCTGTATCCCGAAGACCAACGACCAGATAATCACCAAGTCCAAGGATAAGAACAACCGCTATAAGAAGATAGTCACAAAGTACGGCAATTCCATAATCTTTGAGGATGTCACCGAGGAGCAGCAGGAAGGGGAGGCCGGCGGCGGCGCGGGGGCCGGAGGAGTCCAGGGCGGAGGAGAAGAGCCCGGGTCCAAGGACAAGATCACGATAAAGACCGCGCTCGATCAGCATAAGATATTCATCGACAATGAGAAGAAGCTCATCGAGATAACCGATATGGAAAAGAACAACTATGTGAGGCTCAATACCGCCGAGGATAAAAGCCATATCGAGATAAAGGCGACAAAGAAGATGACCATCACAGTCGGGGACAATATAAGCCTCGTCATGAACGGAGAGAGCGGGGCGGTGACGCTCAAGGCCAAGAAGGTGTCCATACAGACCGACGACGCGATGACAGTGGAGAGCTCGAGCCGGGCGGAATTCAAGGGCTCCAACGTCACGATAGAAGGCTCCTCGATGGTAAAGATTGAAAGCAACGGCTCCACCAGCATAGGCGGAACGCCGATCAAGATCGGCTAGAAAAATGTCCAGTGGACATTTTTCCGGCCGCTTATGAGTGCTGAGCACTCATGGCCGCTGGGCGTAGTGGAAGAAACAACTAATGAGGTAAATTATGGCAGAACGTAAATTTTTAGGAACCGGCCTTAAGTTTCCGCCGGAAATAGACAGGGCCACGGGGCGTTTCAAGACCGTCTCGGGGGAGGAAGCGGTGAAGGAATCCATCTACCTGATCCTTATGACGCAGCGCTCAGAGCGGTTCGTGCGTCCCTTCTTCGGCAGCGACATAATGAGCTATACCTTTATGGATACAGGGGAGACCATGCTCTCCATTTTCAGGAGGAACATAACCCAGACCATCCTGGAGCAGGAGCCCAGGGTCTCCGATGTGGCCGTGAGCACTGAGGTTGCAGAAAAACAGGGGATGGTCATCGTAAGCATAAATTACATAGTAAGCGATACTAACAAGAGAGACAACCTGGTATTCCCCTTCTACCTAAATACAGGCGAGGATACCGGGGAGGAGGGCGACCTCGATCTGGATGCCCAGCAGCTTGAAACGGCATACTACGATGAAAACGGAAATGAGGCGGAGGTATATTAAGTCTTGAAGATAGACAACAGGGACACCCGGGACATAGAGAATAAAATAGAAGAGCTGGCCCGCCGGTATACCCCGGAATGGAATTTCGAGAGGGATAATGCCGACATCGGTTCTGCCATCGCAAGGCTTTTCGCCATCCAGATGAAGGAAAATATCGACCATGTGAACGCCATACCCGACAGGTATCACGCCGAGTTCATAAACATGCTGGATATTTCCTTAAAGCCGGTGAAGGCGGCGGCCTCAATGGTGAATTTCCAGCTTGTGGAGGACACCATAGCGGGTACGAATATCCGCAAGGGAACGAGGCTCCTTTCGGATTCGGTGGACGACAACGGAAATGCCGTGCTCTTTGAGACGGACAGGGATATCTATATCACGAATTCCAGAGTCACAGACATGTTCATGACGGACAGGGAGGAGGGCAGCATAGTGCCCCTCCTGGGACGCTTCGTACCCCCTTCGATAACCGAGGGCTACGAGAATGTTTCCGACGAGGAGGAGGCCGGAGCCGGGGCCGCTCCCGAGGTGGAAGAGGAGGAGCCCGACAATGCCTATGTGTACAGGACGGTCAGACCCTTCGTGCTGTTTTCGGAGCAGGGAAATATTGCAAAAAGCATACTTATCTTTTACCACGAGAGCATTTTCGATATAACGGATGAGCCCATATATATAAAATTGAGCGGAAACAGGGAGCTGGTACAGGCCATTGCGGACAAGAAGTACGTCTTCAAGTATTACAACGGGTCGGACTTTGTCGAATTCGACAGTACGAAGCTTTTAGACGACGAGGTCTTCGAGGTCATAAAGTCGGGAGAGTGCAAGAAGGTCACCAACGGCAGGAGAGAGTACGCCGTAGTCATTCTGGAGGCTCTCGAAAAGGTCACGGAGCTGCAGGAGCTCGAGCGCGTCGGCCTTTCCTCCCAGGGCAGAAAGAGGCCGGCGGAGTTCGTAAATGACGGGACTACCGAGCTCGACAGGGATTCCTTCGCGCCGTTTTCGGATACCCTTTCCGTATATAATGAGTGCTACATCGGCCAGAACCTGTATTTCTCCAAGGCGGGGGCCAGGGTCACGATGAATTTCCACGTGGAATACAAGCAGAGGGGTCTGTACCTTACCAAGCAGGAGATAGAGGCCGAGCTTAAGATAATCAAGAAAAAGCCCAAGGTAATACCCTCGGAGATACCGGCCGCGGCCTTTGCCGATGAGATAATGCTCGAGTATTACAACGGTACGGGCTGGAAAAGGCTCAAGTGCCTTACGGAGAATACCACGATGTTTGCCCACGAGGAGGCCGGGGACTACGAGATAAGCTTTATCTGCCCCTCGGACTGGGCGCAAAACGACACGGGAGCCTTCAGCGGGCGCTCGGTGAGGATGAGGCTCGTCAAGGCAGATAACTGCTATTTAAGGCCCTGTATCCACCACTATCCGATAATGAGCAAGCTCCGGATAGAGTATTCCTACGAGGACAGATTCGTCGAGCCAAGCCGCCTGATGTGCATAGCCGGGACCCAGAGAAGGGATATCACGGACAAGATGAAGCAGCACAAGGGGTTCGTAGCGATCTCGGGTGGAAACTATTCCGAGGACGCTCTGTACCTCGGCTTCGACAGGAGGATAGAGGGAGGTCCGGTCAGCATCTATTTCGAGCTCGAGGACATAATCAACCAGAACACCTTAAAGTGCTATTACGAATATTCCACGATATCGGGCTTTAAGAGGATGAAGATAGTCGACTACACCAGGGATTTTTCGAGGTCGGGTATAGTCATGTTCATCCCCGCCGCCGATATGCAGGAGATCACGCTTGAAGGGAAGAAGCGCTTCTGGATAAGGATAATCAGAAGGCAAATACAGAGCGATAATGAAAGCAGCCTGTTTTTGCCCAAGATCCGCCGGATAATGCTCAACGTCGTGGGAGTTTCGAATATCATCACGGGTCAGGAGAACGATTTTTACATAAATGAGAGCAGCCCCAACCAGCACTTCGTCTTAAACGCCAGGAATATCCTGGACGCGGAGGTCTGGGTCAATGAAAAGGGCAGCATTTCGAGAGAAGAGATAGACGAGATGGTGCTGCAAAGACCCGACAACATAAGGGTCGAGTACAATTCCCTGGGCGGAGTTACAGAGGCCTTTGTCAAATGGGAGGAGGCGGACAGCTTTATAAATGTCAAGAGTCGCCGTTCCTACTGCATAGACCGCTTTACCAACGAGCTCATATTCTCCGACGGTGCGAAGGCCGATTATCCCAAGGTCACTGACGACGTCGCCTTCAAGGTAAGGGTGCGCTCGAGTAACGGCAGCTACGGCAACGTAGGCCCGGGAGAGATAAACGATGTAAGCGGAACGGAGATCTTCGTAGACAGCGTAATGAATCCGGTCCGTGCCTACGGAGGAAGCAATATGGAGACGGTGAGCGAGGCCTTAAAGAGGGGAGCGAATATCCTGTCGGGAAGGAACCGTCTCGTTACGATAAACGACTATATTTTTGCGATACTCAATTTCTCCGACAGTATAGACAAGGTGGTCTGCATACCCGGGGAGAGGGTAGAGGGCGGAGGAGATTGTGCCGACCTTTCCTTCGTGCTTTTGATGAAGGACTTTAAAGAGGGTTCATTCTCCTTCCACGGAGTGGCTTCGGAGCTCATGAAGTTCCTGCGCAGGCACTCCTCACTGACGATCTCGCCGGAAAGGATACATATCGTGGAGCCCATCTTCGTGGACATCTCAGTCGGAGTCTGGGCGGAGATAGCGAGCCTGGAGGACAGCTTTGAGGTCAGCAACATGATCCATGAGAGCCTCGAGGACTTCTTTAATCCCGTAAGCCGGGAGGGCGAGGTGGGCTGGAACATAGGGACTCTGCCGAAGAGGACGCAGATAATGATGAAGCTCGGCACCTTAAAGAGCCACGCCTTTATCAGGAAGACCACGATGGTAGCCCACTATGTGGACAAGGACGGAGAGCACGAGACGGATATTTCGGACATAGTGGTAAGCCCGTTTATGGCAGTGCGCTCGGGGCACCACAAGGTCTATATCGAGTATAAGAGGGGTTAAGGGTCAGGACCCTTAAGACAATGAGTACAATCAGACTCATGGAGGAAGTTTAAGATTGCTTAGGATAGAAAACACTTTAAGCAGAACCTTTGAAGAGAGGATGGCGGATAATTACGCGGCGCTGCCGTTAATTTCCAGTGAATGGACAAATTACAATCCGTCAGACCCGGGCATAACCATACTTGAAAACCTTACGGCTTTTGAGGCCCTCCAGGGTTCGAAGATCAATAATTTAAGCTACAGGGCCAAGATCATGCTGCTTGCAATGGCAGGCTTTAAGCCGGTAAAGGGAAAGTGCTCGAGGCTCCTTCTCTCCTGCGAGGGAGATGCGGGAAGCGGGACATTCCCCGCAAACCAGCGCTTTTTACTGGGCGACATGGTTTACGAGACAAGGAGGGTGGTCGATCACTGCGCCCACCATCTGACCGGAATATTCTCATACTACGATGGAAGCTTTCATAATTACAGCTATCTCTTCGACCGGGAATACAATATTCAGGCCAAGGTCTTCGGAGAGGCTCCCAAGGAAGGAGACAGCATCTTTTTTTTAGCCGATTCCCTGCCGGAAGCCGGACAGGAGGCACTGTTTTACATCACTTTAGATGCGAGAGTCAACAGGAACACCGTTGAGGACAGGGCAGACAATATCTTTGCCGCTCTGAAATGGGAATGCTATACGGAAGAGGGCTTTAAGGAGATAAAGGTCAAGGACTATACCGGGGCCTTTCTGGTAAGCGGGGAACTGAAGCTCCGCATGCCCGCCGAAAAGTGCGCCGTATACGACGAAACTCCGGTAAAGGGCTACTGCATAAAGGCCACCCTGACCCGGGCAAACTACGATGTAAGGCCAAAATTTACCGCGGTGGACGCCTTCCTCTTCGAGGTCTGGCAGCGGGATACCAGATCCTTAAGCCTGACCTTCCAGAAGTCGAATAAATTAAATATCTTAAGCCCGATCGCCAACGAGGGCTATATACTGGTCTTCGGCAAGGAGAAGAAGGGCTCCTCCTACAAGAGGTACGAGCTTGCGGTAAACGGAGACGTCAGGGGGAGGTACTGCCTGTATACTCCGGGGGCGAACGGCAATTTCACCCTGGAATTCGACAGGAAGAAGTTTGGCTACGAGCCCGAAAGGCTGAAGGACGCCATTAAGGTCGTGATCTACAGCGAAGAGATAATGAGGCGCTACAAGGTTGGGAGCGTTGTAGGCTATGACGATCAGGAGATCGAGCTGCCGGTAAAGCATATTGTTACGGAGTCATTTTCACTGATCGCAAAGAGGAAGGACGAGAACGGAGAGGATATTTTCGATTTCGTCAGGCCGGAGAAGGACGGAGAGGATGCACTCTACTACCACCTTCTCGAGGACGATGGCCGGATAGTCATAGAGGACGCCGGGGACTTCATAGGCGCAGAGCTCTTTATGGCTGGGGTCGCGGTATTTGAAGGCGAAAAGGGAAACATCCGGGCAGGAAATTATTTCCGCGGAGAGGGGCTCGATAAGAGCCTTAGCTTCTACAATCCCGGACCCGGAGTCGGAGGGTGCTACAGCGAGGTCTTAAGTGATGTCAAGAACCGTTTCAGGGAGGATGTGTATACGCCCTACACCTGTGTTACTGCCGAGGATTACGAGAGGGCCACAGCCTCAACTCCCGGGCTTTGCATAAAGAAGGTCAAGGCGCGGATGGATGAGATGGAAAACCTTGTACATATTTCGGTAATGCCCGGAACCGACGAGGAGCATCCGAAGCTTTCTGATACCTATAAGGATGCGATCTTCGATATGCTTACGCAGCGCCGTCTCATAACCACCCGTTTCCAGATACTCTCTCCGATATACGTCGGAGTCGCGGTCAGGAGCACGGTCTATGTAAAGAGGCACTACAGGGACAGCAGGGCCGAGATAGAGAACTGTTTAAGGGAGAAGCTCGACTACACAAAGGCCGATAAAAATTTCGGTGATCCGCTTAAATTTGAAGAGGTCGTCCGTGCCGTAGATGATCTCGACTGCGTGGAATATATATATGAGTTTTCCATGAGGCCGGAAAATCCGAAGAAGGCGAGCCTTAAGGATACGGATATTTATCCTGAGGAGAATTGCCTGCTCTATCCGGGACAGATCGACCTTGAGATCGTTACATATGACAAATAAGTGGTGGCGTAATTTCGCAGGGTCACGATAACAATAAAGGAGCGTTTAGGAATGCCCAGATATTCGATAAGGAAAAACAGAATAAGGCAGGGGTATCTCGACGGCTTTGATATAGACGAGCGCACGGGAGACCTGGTCCTCAACAGGGATTCGCTGTACCACTGCATATTTTTGCGGGGTATAGACGGCATCGAAACCGGGGCGCAGTGGGGGAGGATATCCTTTAAGGCCGTTTCCGACGGAGAGGCTGTCGTCTGTGTCTATGCCGCCGCGGTGAATTTTGAGTCCTTTGAGTACAATGGAGAGTATATCGGGCTGGACGAGTATTTTACCAATAAGGAGATAAATTCCCAGGACAAGCTCCTGCTCTTAAAGCGGATGGGGGCGAAGAGGTTTGTCGGAAGCAGCGATGTGCTCCTTTACGAGCTCGAGGGGCAGTATCTGTATGTCGCCATCGAGGTCACCGGAGAGGGGGGCATGGTCATTTCAAAGCTCTTCGTGGACAGCACCGGGGACAATTTCATGGACACCTTCCCGGAGATATACATAGAGAGGAACAGCTTCTTCCACAGGTATATGTCCATATATTCCAGCATATACAATGATTTCGAGGATGAGATCGACCACCTTCCGGATATGCTGAATTTAGACACCTGCCCGGTGGAGCTCCTCGTGGAGTATGCCAGCTGGATGGGGATAGACTTAAAGGGCGGGTATCTCAGCGAAAAGGTCATAAGGAGCATAGTCAAGGAGGCCTACAGCCTGAACAAGATGAAGGGCACGAGGGCCGCCATGGAGAGGATCCTTAAGATAATACTCGAGGACGACAGCATAGTGATAGAGCACAATCTGGTGCGCTCCTGGCTAAAGAAGGAGAACGCACAGCTGCCGCCGGGCTTTAAGCCCAAGAGCATATATGACGTGACGGTGCTGATAAAGGGACAGCTCAGCGAGGACCTCAGGCACCAGCTCGTTTACATCCTCCGGCAATTTGTTCCCGCAAGAACGAGACTTAATATTGCACAAATGGATGAACATGTTATAATTGATTCTAATTCCTATCTGGATATCAATGCCAAGCTGCCCGAACAGACGGATGCGATTCTGGATAAGGGGACTTCATTGGATGGAACGATAGTTTTGAGTTAACATTACAGTGGAGTGATAGAAAACGGCTGAGACAAGGTTTAAGTAAGGAAGATACAGGAATGACGATTGAAGAGATCAAGGGTGAGGACAGGCTGCAGCTGAATGTAGAGGGTAAGATAGATACGCTTACCAGCGCACAGTTTCAGAACGCGGTACTCAAGTCCTTCCAAAAGGATAAGAATATTGTTATCAACATGGAGAAGGTGGACTACATTTCCAGTGCGGGTCTGAGGGCTCTGATCCTGGGACAGAAGACCGCGACCTCCAAGGGCGGGAGCATGATAGTCATAAACGCTGCCCCCTCCGTACAGGATGTTTTCAGAGTGACCGGATTCGACAAGGTCCTCACTATAAGGTGAGATGATAAGCTTTAAAAATGTCTGCAAGAAATTTGAGGGGAATGATTCCCCTCTTTTTTCTGATTTCAATCTGGACGTGGAGGACGGGGAATTCGTCCTTCTGACCGGAAAGAGCGGGGTCGGCAAGAGCACGCTGATAAGGATGCTCATAAAGGAGACCGAGCCCGATTCGGGGGAGATCACGGTGGACAGGTACATCCTTTCAAAGATAGGCCCTGCCGGGATTCCGGATTACAGGAGAAGGATCGGGGTCGTCTTTCAGGACTTCAAGCTTTTTGAGGAATATACAGTATACGGAAATCTGTCCCTGGTGCTGTCCCTGACCGGAGGAGAATTGAGGAACGCGGAGAAGAAGATCACGGATATCCTGACGATGCTGGGTATAGACAATCTTCACAGGAGGTATCCGAGGGAGCTTTCCGGCGGGGAAAAGCAGAAGGTCTGCATGGCAAGGGCGCTCATAAATAACCCGATGGTCCTGCTGGCGGACGAGCCCACGGGGAACCTCGACCCGAAGTCCTCGGCGGAGATAATGACGCTCATGGAGCTCATACACAGGCACGGGACCACGGTGGTGATGGCGACCCACGACCTGGGTACGGCGGAGCGGCTCAAGGTCACCTGCCGGATGGTGGCGCTGGACAAAGACAGCGATCTGGCCACAGCCAGTGCGCCGGATAGTAACGGGTAAAAAGTAAGAAAAAATAATTTCGGCAGTTGTAACGGAAATCTATATAAATTATAATAGAAAGTAGCATGGCTTGTGTTTTTATGATAAGATAATTCTACATTTTGCGGTGGCAAGGGGAGCGCGATTTCAATGAGTTTATTTCAAAAGCTGCTGATGGGCGCAGCGTGTATCTTTTTCGTTTTAACTATCTACGGATTATTTAATTTCAACATCTATCTTATAATCCTCTTTTTCCTTTTGCACAGTCTGTGCCTCATCCTTTTTGCATACCGGACCTATGCGGATATTCATGACGATCAGTTAGACAGCGCTACCTATCAGCAGGATATAGGCAGGGAGCTGGCGGATAAGAACGAGGAAGTGAAAAGGCTCAAGGGCTCCATCGAGGAGAGCGACAGTAAGCTCCTGGAGATCTCCAGGGAGAAGGAGGCGCTTTCACTCGAAAACGAGGAGCTCAGGAAGAATATAGCCACTCTCGAGGAGGAGAAGAAGAATCTGGAGAAGGAGAAGGCGAAGCTGGATACCGCGGAGGCCAATGTAAAGGGTCTGCTTCCTCCGATGAGCGACGGCTATCTTAAGAATACCACGGTAAACATCATAGAGCTTGCCAATCAGGCCAAGGACGAGCTGGAGGACAGCGCGAGGGCGGCAAACCTCCACGTGAGCGTTTCATCTCCCGGCGATACTCTTTTAGTCAAGGCCGATCCCGGCAGGCTTAAGATCATGTTCAGGAATATAATCGACAACTCCATTAAATACATGAAGAAGGCAGGTTCCCTCGTCATAACCATCTCGACGATAAACGACGACATATTTATCGTGCTCAAGGATACGGGTGAGGGACTTCCCGAGGACGAGACGAAGCACATATTCGAGCTCAACTATCAGGGCTCTAACCGCATAAGCGGAAACGGCCTGGGACTTTCACAGGCGAGGGCGATAGTGGAGTATTACGGCGGAACGATATACGCAAAGAGTACGCAGGGCAAGGGAATGGGCATCTACATTCAGCTGCCGGCATGAGACGAAGATAAGAACAGAACATGTATAATAAGCAGAAGAGAAACAAAAGGGTAGTAATGGTTATGGCGGGGCTTTACATCGCCATAGCGGTGCTGGCGGTAGCCTTCCTCAATATCAAGGACTCGATCTTCAAGATGAGGACTGAATTTGTCGATTCGCTGGACAACAGCCCCAGGACGGAGCTGCAGAAGGCCATCGTGACGGGGACGGTCTCAGCGCAGCCGGAGGAGCCGCCGGAGCCGGTGGAGGTGACGGCCGAGGAGCCGCAGACCATGGTCATGGACGAGGACAGCTCCATTACAGTGGAGCCCGGGGTACTGGTCGACAACACTGAGGAGGAGCCGGCGGAGGAAAAGCACTACTACGAATTCACGGCCATAAACTCGCAGACCATCCTCCATATGAGGGAAGCGCCGGACATCAACTCCAAGAGCATATATAAGCTTAAGCCCGGGACCAAGGGCTATGTGCTGGAGCCGGGGGATGACTGGTCATACGTTACTGCCGAGGAGCACGCGGGATATTGTTCGAATGAATATCTGAATATGCGGGAGATTCCCGAAGAAGAGTATCCGGAGGAGCTTAGATAATCTTATGAATTTGGATGAAAGATTAGATAAGATGGCAAAAAAGAAGCCGTCCGGCGATCCTTATTATCAGGATGAGCCGGATGGTCTGGCATATATGCCATGGGAAAAGAGGCCCTTCCTCAATGAGGAAAAGGGCGTTTTTGCGTCTAAGGAAGAAAAGTCTTTAAATAAAGCACCCAGTGTATTTGATGCCACCGCCATATTTAAGGTGGGGCATAAGCAGGAAGACTACAGGAGATAATAAGATATGGGAAAGTATGATGCTGAGCTGAAAACAAAACCATTTAAGGATTACAGCGAATATATGGAATATATATTCGATGCGGTCAATTCCTGTCTGGACAAGTACATGGACCATATCAAGAGCGTCTATGCGTCCGGTGACGGCGGTTATAAGAGCATTCTCTACCCCGATATCGAGGTGGCCTCCGACGCCTGTAAGGTCAAGATAAGGGAGTTTTACAGCGGGGAGTCCGATACCGACGCGAGCAATTTAAAGCACAAGGACGACGAGGAAGCCGAAGAAGAGCCGGAAGAGGAAAGCTTAAGCGAGGCCGAGGAGGAGGACGACGACAACGACGAGCTGCTCTCCCTCCTTGGAGACTTCTCCGCGTCCTCAACCACCACTGACTTAAGCACTCCGGAGGACGACAGGGGCATGAGCCTTGCCATAGAGGCGGAGCATGTGGACGTGGATGATAAGATCGACTTCATAGCCGAAAGGGCGGACCTCACCATCGAGGCAGGAATAGATCTGCCTTTCTACGAGCTTTGCAGGAAGCTCAAATTCGAGCACTTTACGACCTTCTGCTTTGCCTGCGGAATTCTGTCCTCGACCCAGACCGATTACGCCTCCATCTTCCAGATAGCCAACGAGAACGCCAACCTCTCGGCGCCCACAATAGAGGCGGCCGCGAAGATATACTTCGGAAGGAGGTTTTCGATAACCAGGGCCTACGGCGATATGTCGGTGTGCTTGGAGCAGCTCCTTCCGGTGCTGTCCTTAAACGTACCCGGGAACATGCCGTTTTCTACAGTAGTTTCCCCGGATAAGAGGGTCATCGACTGCCTCTTCGGAAGAAATCCCGAGAAGCTGGATGAAAACTACACCCGTTTCATATCCATGATGTATAAGGGAGGCGAGGAGCTGAACCCCGTAATGGCCAACCAGGGAGTGCTGGACGCCATGGAGATCTCCTATAACGACGGAGTCCGCATCTTCTACTACTACGGAGACGACGGGGCCGGAAAGAGGTTCTTCGTTAAAAAGTTCTGCGAGAAGAATAAGCTCAAGGCCATAGCCATCAACTGCAAGAAGCTTTTCAACTACGACTACAGCTTCGTGGAGAGGGCGCTTTGGGCCGTGGCGAGGGAGTGTATCCTTACAAATTCCTGCTGCTGCCTTACGGACCTGACCTATCGGGACGAGGAGAAGGAGAAGTTCTTCGGCTACATGGACCTGGCCTTCGCGAAGCTTACGGAGAGCCACGTGCTGGTCTTCGCAATGAGTAAGCTCTACATAGATTTCAGAGAGGTCACAAAGATGGCCTTTACCGACCTGGAGCTCCCGACTCCCACGACGACCGAGCGTTTTGAGTGCTGGAAGTATTTTGCCGAGCCCTATGACCTCGAGGACGATATAGACCTCCTCGAGATGTCCACGAAGTTCATCTTCACCTCGGGCAAGGTCCACGACGCGCTGGTCAAGGCCAAGTCGCTTTCGACGATGGCCCAGGAGAAGAAGATCTCTAGGGGCAACCTCTTCAAGGGGTGCTACGCGCAGATGAGCTCCGAGCTGTCCCAGAAGGCCACCAGAGTAGAGGCGAAGTTCGGCTTTGAAGACATAGTTATGAACGAGAGCCAGAGGGAGACGATCTCCCACGCGATCGAGCAGATGACCTACAAGAAGCAGGTCTATGAGAACTGGGATTACACCAAGAAATATCCTTACGGCCGTGGACTGACGGTCCTCCTCTTCGGAGCTCCCGGTACAGGTAAGTCCATGATGGCCCAGGTCATAGCCCATGAGCTCAACCTCGAGCTCTACAGAGTAGATATTTCCAAGGTTGTAGATAAATACGTCGGTGAGACAGAGAAATCCCTGTCGATGATATTCAGGGAAGCGAAGAAGTGTAACGTCGTACTGTTCTTCGACGAGTGCGATACCATATTTGCGAAGCGTTCCGACGACGGCGGCTCCAACCAGGCTTCCGCGAACAACAAGACGGCGCTGCTGCTTCAGGAGATGGAGGCCTACGACGGGGTCTGCGTGCTGGCGACAAACTACAAGCACAACATTGACCCGGCTTTCTTCAGACGTATGAAATACATCGTGGAATTCCAGTTCCCGATCCCGATACGAGAGAGATGCTCTGGACTACTACCATACCGAAGAGCACGCCGCTGGCGGAGGACGTTGACATAAGGTTCCTCGCGGAGAAGTTCGAGTTCGTCGGCGGTAATATCAAGAACTGCATCCTGAACGCGGCCTTCCTGGCTGCGGCCGACCCGGAGGCCAACGGACAGGTGCATATGAAGCATTATCTCCTTGCCATCAAGTACGAGTTCGTCAAGGTTGGTAAGGTATTTACCAAGTCTGACTTTGAGCCCTATGCGGCAGAAGTGGGTCTCGCATGAATTATCTTGAGATCACCGCAGCGCTTATTGTTATTCGTTTGGATTCATTGCTTTCCGCCCTTGGAGTGGAGGAAAGCTTAAAGAAATTTCCTGTTCTCTCAGCCCTTGTTTCCGGCATAAGCGAAGAGGATCTGAAATTCTGGTCCAAAATGGAGGAAGAACCTGACGACAGCCCTTATTTTGAGATACTGTCCCTTCTGGGAGGAGATATCATATTAAGAAATCTCCTGGATCTTTCCATAGCCGTATTCTGTTTTCCGGAAACGGATGCTTATATCACACATCACTTCGGACACGGCGTAAATCTCCAGCTTGCATATTATATCGAGAACCTCCCTTTCCCGGATGAGACCGGGATATCTGAAAAAAGGGAAGTGATCCGCAAGTATTTTAAGCTTGATGACCACAATGCACCCTTAAGGCTCGCTCCCGTCAGGATAGACGAGAGGCTTATGTATTTCCTGATGGGAAAGGATGAGATAAGTCCGGAACTTGCAGGCTTTGTGGACTTATACAGAACCAAAAGCGAAAAGCCCGGTAAAGTGATGGTAAATACCGGACTTATGGATTCCGGCATAAGCTTTTTTAAATCCGGAGGAAAGGTTCTGCAGCTCTCCGGAAAGGGCGGCAGGCGCTTTATTGCAAGGCGGATAAGCGATGCTGTAAAAAAGGACTTTTTATTCCTGAATATTAAAGACCTTATCCATGAAGGCGGTAAGGACAGGTTTGATGAATTAAGGGACTGTCTTTTACGGGAAGCTATCCTTTCCAACGCGGGGATATGCTTTTTCGGCATAGACAGATATTTTCTTTTTCGGGGAAGAAGCGGCCCTGATGCGGAAGAAGGAAAGATAAGGGATCTTGAGGTACTGGAGAGAAAGCTTTTTATCCCCCTTGTTAAGGAGAATATCCCCTTGATCCTCTGTTCCGATCTTTCCGGGACAGTGCTTCGATCCCTTAGTTCAAAGGATTACAGGAATTTACGGCTTCCAAAAACCTTAAAGTTTGATGAGAGGCGCATGCTTTGGGAGGGGATACTAAAGGATCTTGACACTGATTTTGACCCCTATGAACTCTCTTTAAGATACAGGCTTAATGCCAGTGAAATCTCCGGTATCATAAAGAGCTTCCTTGAAGTAAGGGGAGAAAAAAGTGAGGACAGGGATGAAAACGAGCTTCTCACCAGGATCTGCGTTGAAGAGCTAATGGGTGACAAGGATTCAGGTCTCGGAAGGATAGTCTATCCGGATATAACTCTTGATGACGTGAGAGTTAAGGAGCCTGTCATGAACGTATTAAAGGACGTGGTCACATCCGTACGCTCCGGTGCCGTGATCCTTGACAGGTGGAATCTTGTAAAGACCTATCCCTACGGCAGGAGCATAAGCCTCCTTATCTCCGGACCTCCCGGAACCGGTAAGACCATGACTGCAAACGCCATAGCAGGGGAACTGAAGCTCGCTCTCTATCAGGTTAATATCTCAAATATAGTTGATAAATATATAGGTGAGACCGAGAAAAACCTGGAAAAGGTCTTTGACTATGCGGAAAAGAGTAATGCCATCCTCTTCTTTGACGAGGCAGATGCCATCTTCGGAACGAGGAGTGAGGTCCACGATTCCAGGGACCGCTATGCAAATACGGAGATATCCTATCTTCTGCAGAGGATCGAGGCCTATGACGGCATAGTCATCATGGCTACCAACATAAAGGGAAATATCGATCCCGCCTTTATGCGCCGTATCCGTTATGTGGTGCATTTCGAGAATCCGGACGAGGAGATGAGGAAAAAGATCTGGCAGGACCTTTTAACGAAGGACGTGCCCCATGAGGATATCGATATCGACTACCTTGCGGCCCAGTTTGATGAAT
>JAFTEI010000086.1 GCA_017453965.1 Lachnospiraceae bacterium | reverse complement strand
TCACGATGGGAGCCAATTGCCTGTGCAGCTTTGGCACCGGTCCTGCCCCGCTGAAGGTTACAAGCCAGGCGGGAGTGATGGCAGGGGGACTGGTGGCGACGATCCAGGATTGTATGCCGATGAGCAACATAGGGCCGTTTGCGTTGTGTACCACACCGAGCAATCCGGCCGTAGCGGCAGCGACAGCGGCAGCCCTGGGGGTTCTGACACCGCAGCCCTGCATACCGGTACCGGCGGGCACATGGATCCCGACCCAGACCAAAGTGCTGGTGGGAGGCAAGCCCTGCCTTACGCAGGACTGCAAGATGATGTGTTCCTACGGCGGCCAGATCCAGATCACGACTCCCGGTCAGATGAAAGTTAGTACCTGAACAATTTTTAGCACGGAAAAAAGAGAGGAAAAACTATGGCGGAATATTTATCACCCGGTGTGTATGTGGAGGACTATGATAATTCTCCGCGGAGCATAGAGGGAGTAGGCACAAGCACTGCCGGCTTCATCGGCCTGGCAGAAAAGGGCCCGGTCATCGGTGTGCCGCAGCTTGTGACCAGTTTTAAGAGCTTTACGCAGCAGTTTGGCGGCTTTTTAAGTGAGTTTGCCTATGGAGAATACAGGTTCCTCGCAAACAGTGTGGAACAGTTCTTCGCAAACGGCGGGACCCGCTGCTTTGTCATGAGAGTGGCTCCTGAGGACGCAAAGGCCGCTGAGGCGGAAAAGGGCATACTCCTTGTCAGGGCCAAGAATCCCGGTGCATGGGGTAATAAGCTCCAGATAACCTTAAATACCGTTAAGAAGCAGAGGCTTCAGCTTATAGCGAAATCCGAGACAGGATACGTAGCTAAGAGCGTGGATGGCTTCCGTGAGGGAGACATCGTGGAATTTGAGGGTAAATATACCAGGATACGTACTATATTTGACCGTACCATTACCTTTGAGGACGAGCTTCCGGACGAGGTGGTGGACGCGTCTATAATCCCGAAGGCTCTTCTTTATCTCGTTACCGTGGACATGGGGGTCCGTTATGGCGACGAGGCTGAATCCTATTCGGAATTAAGCTTTAATATCTCTTCTCCCCGCTATATCGGCGCAAGGCTCTCAAACAGTGAGCTCATAGATATAGAGGTTGAGCCCCTTACCGAGACCGGAAGTCCCGTAGAGGCCATACTTGGAGAGGGGAACGAAAGCGGCGCCTTCTTCTTAGACGGAGGAAGCGACGGCTCCGTATCCACCGTAAACGCCGCAACCTTCATAGGGGAGGATAATGGCCCGGGCAAGCGCACAGGCATACAGGCCTTCCTTGAGAATAATCTTATCAGCATGATCGCAATACCCGGGGTAACCATTCCCGAGGTGCTCGTGGCGCTGGTAGGACACTGCGAGAATACCCGCAGCCGTTTCGCGGTCATCGACATGCCGGGAGACATGTACAAGACTAACGATCTGATCCAATATCGCGGAATCATCGATTCGACCTACGCGGCGATGTACCATCCCTGGATCCAGGTCTTTGACCGTTCCTCCAATAAGGCGGACTTTATTCCTCCTTCGGGGGCGGTAATGGGTATTTATTCAAGAACAGATGTAAACAGAGGCGTTCATAAGGCGCCTGCCAACGAGACTGTTTTCTGTACAGGGCTTAAGGTAAACTATACCAAGGGCGAGCAGGATATACTTAATCCGGAGGGCATAAATCTCATAAGGGCCCTTCCCGGACAGGGCATAAGAGTATGGGGAGCACGTACTGCCTCCTCAAACAGCTCCTTCAAGTATGTCAATGTGCGGAGACTCTTTATCTTCGTAGAGGAGAGCATAAAGGCAAATACCAACTGGGTTGTATTTGAGCCCAACGACTCTTCTCTGTGGCTCAGAGTTCAGCTTTCCATTTCAGGCTTCCTGGACGGTCTGTGGAGAAACGGAATGTTAGCCGGGGATTCACCGGATACAAGCTATTTCGTAGAGATAGGCCCGAGCACCATGTCGAGAGACGACATAATGAACGGACGGCTGATCTGTAATATTGGTA
>JAFTEI010000085.1 GCA_017453965.1 Lachnospiraceae bacterium | reverse complement strand
GCCGCAGCCTCCTTGGCCGCCGCCTCCATGGCCGCCGCCAGCTCCGAGAGCCTGTCCGCTCCGACCATCTTTGAGGAGCTCTTTAAGGCGTGTACCCTTATGCGGTAGTCCGCCCAGTCCTCCCTTTCAAAGTTTTCGTCGATATCCTTGCTCTTCCTGTCGAAATCCAGGGCAAATTTATTGAGCAGCTCATAATAGAAGTCCTTGTCGCCCCTGCAGTAATTGAGGCCCGAGCGTATATTGATGCCCTTTCTCGCCAGCTCCTCGATCGGATCGTCCCTCTCCTCAGCCTTCTCAGCGCCCGCCTCCTCGCGCTTAAAGGCGTTCTCCTCTCCGGATTCCCTGTATTTTACCGCGGAGACAGGCAGCACCTTCTTAAGCGTGCGCTCCAGCTCCGTAGGCTCTACGGGCTTGGCTACAAATTCGTCGAATCCCTCCTCGAGGAACATTTCCCTCGCTCCGGAGACCGCGTTGGCAGTGAGGGCTATGATGACGGGAGCCCTCTTCATATCCCTGGAGCGTCGCTTTAAGATCTTCATGGCCTCGACTCCGTCCATCTCGGGCATCATGTGATCCATGAAGATGATGTCGAATTCCTCCACCTCGAAGATATCTATGGCCTCCTGTCCTCCCGAGGCCGTGACCACGTCCATCCCGTAGTCCGAGAATATTCCCTTCGCCACAAAGAGGTTCATCTCCTCGTCGTCCACTACAAGGGCGCGGACTCCCGGGAAATAGGGCCGCTTTTCCTCTACTCCCTCGAGTGACCCGTCCTCGTTTTGCACCGCATTTAAGATATTCGCCACCGTAAAGGCAAAGAAGGGCTTTCTCATGAGCAGCATCCGGCTGCCCGGCTTTAACGTGAAGAAATAGCTGGCCGATACTGCCACCTTTATATCCTCGTCCAGATATTCGAAATAGCCCTCGTCCTTCTCGTACTCCTCCTGGCCGATAAAGAGGTGGGTCAGCTTGTAGGTCTGCATGAGCTTTTCGAGGTCCGCTATGGAGCTGACCCTGTGAAGCGGGAGGCTGCAGCCCCTCACCATATCGGCTATGGTGTCGTTGTAGAAATCCCTGACTCTGGCACTCTTATATTTATCCGGCTTCAAATAGCAGGCCAGGCACAGCTCTCCCGAGGACTCCACGCTTATGCTCGGGCTATCCTCCGCCACCCTCTGGGGTATGGAAACATAGACAGAGGTCCCCTCTCCCGGCTCGCTCTCCATCCTGACAAAACCTCCCATGGCCTTGACAAAGCCGTAAACTATGGGCAGCCCCAGGCCTATGCCCCCTGCCCTTCTGCTCCTTCCGGAATCCGTCTGGTAGAAGCCGCTCATTATCCGCTCCCTGTCCGCCGCGCTTATGCCGATGCCGGTATCCACGACCTCTATGCAGACGTTGACGCCATAGTCCTTTTTCATCGCATAGACGTGCACGTAGATTCCGCCCTCCCGGGTGAACTTGATCGCGTTGTTCAGGAGGTGCCTTATTATCTTCTTGACCCTTCTGCCGTTGCCCTTTAGCTTCGAGGGTATCTCCGGATCGATATTTATGACTATCTCGGGAAAATCCTCCGTCTCCAGCTGCTGGATCTCCGTAACTATGTCGTTTAAGACGGAGGACATCATATAGGGCTCGTCGGAGAGCTTTATCTTATTGGTATCTATCTCGGTATAGTCTAGGATATCCCCTATCTGATCAAAGAGCCTGTGGCCGGCGCGCTGCACCCCTGCCAGCTCCGTCTTCCTCTTTAGGTCGGTCTCCGACTTTATCATTATCGAGGTTATGCCCGTCACCGCGTTTATCGGCGTTCTAAGCTCATGGGAGACGTTGGTCATGAAGTCGTCGGTCCTGCGGCTCACCTGCTCCAGCTCGGCCATCATCCTGTCGTAGTCCTCGAGGTCCGACTTTCTTTTATTTATCGAAGCTTCAGCTATTCTGGAAAGGGTAAAGACCGCTCCGATATGAAGGAGCATCCTTAAGATGTTCAGGGTGCTGACCCTGACTTCCGGCCCGGCGTATATGGCCAGGTGGTATATGAGCAGCAAAATGTAAGCCCCTAAGATCATCCTTATAACGGACTTCTCCTCGGTCAGGGCATATACGGCAAAGCCTATGGCAGCTATAACGGAAACATCGTGAAGACTTGTGCGGTGGATGCCGTAGAAAAACATACCTACAGCGAAGAAGCCGCCGTAGATCCTGAGTCTCACGGCCGGAGCCAGGATCTGGCTCAGATGCATCCACCAGACGGCAGCTATGCTCACCACCATAATAATGGGTATCCAGGGCTCCCAGTTTAAGATCAGGGTCGCCACACTTAAGGCAAGACCTCCGAAAGTATAGATGACGGGAATTACAAGCTGGATCCACTTCCTGTTTTCTTCCATGTTGGTCTTTATATCCACTTATATACCCCCTTATGTTCTATTATTGGCTATGTGACCAAAGCCTGTTTCGTGCTGTCGAAGCAAAGAATAAGCAGGGCTATAGTTCTCTTAATCTATACTCCGTATCCTCATCGATCATAGCCAGGACTATATCCGCGTATTCCGGGTCAAACTGGGTCCCCCGGCCCTCTGCTATCTCCGAGCGCACCCTCTCCTGGGGCAGGACGTCCCTGTAGCTCCGGCGGCTGGTCATGGCGTCGTAGGCATCCGCCACGGCTATAATGCGGGCCTCGGCGGGTATGTCCTCTCCCTCGAGCCCGTCGGGATAGCCCTTGCCGTCGTAGCGCTCGTGGTGCCAGCGGGCCCCGGTGACCAGTCCTGGAAATTCCGAGATATTCTTGAGTATCCTGGCCCCCAGCACCGGATGATTCTTGATTTCCTCGTACTCCTCATCCGTAAGCTTCGCGGGCTTGTTTATGATGGAATCCGAAACTCCTATCTTCCCTACGTCGTGGAGGAGCCCCATGATATATATGTTGTCCTGTTCCTGCTCGGACAGCCCCAGGCGCCTCGCTATCTCCTTGGAGTATTCGGCGACCCTCGTGGAATGGCCGTTGGTATAGGTGTCCTTCGCATCCACTGCCCCGGAGAGGGCCTGGATTATCTGGGTGGACATCCTCGCTATCCGCTTCTGGTGGGCCACCACCTCCTGGGTCTTCAGCTCTACTTCGTGCTCCAGGGAGTTCTGCAGCCTTATAAGCTCCAGAGTGTGGCGCACCCTTATTAAGAGCACCTCGGCCACAAAGGGCTTTTTGATAAAATCCATCGCCCCGATGTTTAAGCCCTTTGTCTCGGTCTCGCTGTCGTCGTCCGCGGTCAGGAAGATCGTCGGGATATTGGCCAGCTCCTCCTTCTCCTTTATCCTGTTTAAGGTCTCGAAGCCGTCCATTTCGGGCATGTGGATATCCATAAGTATGAGATTCGGGATATTTTTTTCCAGAAATTTAAGAGCCTCCGCCCCCGATTTAAGGCAGCTGACCCTCATTCCCTCACCCGTCAGGATGTGACTTGCCATTCTTAAGTTTGAAGTGTCGTCGTCCACGACTAAGATCCAGTCACTCATATGTATAATTATACTATGCTTTCTCAAACATCGCCACTGTCTCTATCCCGCTGGTCTTCGGAAACATATTCACGCAGCAGGCCCTCTTTAAAATGTAGCCGGCTGAAAGAATCGCCTCCATATCCCTGGCCAGGGAGCTTATCTTGCAGGAAATATAGATGAATTTTTTCACCCCATAGCCCATGAGCTCCGACAAGGTCTTCGGGTGCACTCCCTCCCGGGGCGGATCCACTATGAACATATCCGGCGGAGTCCCGAGCTCCTTTAACACCTTGCCCACGTCGCCTGCCAGGAAGACCGTATTTTCTATGCTGTTTAGCCTCGCGTTCTCCTTTGCGGCCTCCACCGCCTCCCCGACTATCTCCACTCCGTAGACCCTGTCCGCGCATCTGCTCATTAGCTGGGTTATGGTCCCCGTCCCGCAGTATAGGTCGTATAAGGTCCTTACGTGCTCCTCTCCCACATACTCCGCGACCTTGGAATAGAGCGTTTCCGCCCCGGTGGTGTTGGTCTGGAAAAAGGAGAAGGCCGTTATTTTGAACTTAAGTCCGAGGATCTCGTCGTAAAACCAGTCCTGCCCGTAGAGCACCCTCGTGCCCTCGTCCACTATCGCGTCGGCCACGGAATCGTTGACTGTACCCAGGATTCCAACTACCTTGCCCCGAAGCCCCTCAAGGCCCAGGATACAGGAGGTGAGCTTCTCAGTAAAGCCCTCCGGCTCATCGGAGGTCGTGACCAGGTCGACTAATATCTGTCCGGTGTTCTGCCCTTTTCTCACGAGGAGGTGGCGCAGATACCCCTCTCCGGTGTGCTTATTCCTGAATGTCGCCCCCTCGCGCCGCGCGAGCTCCAGTACAGCCTTCAAAATCTCCGTAAAATCTGAATCGGCTATATTGCAGCCATCGACGGTGACCACATCGTTAAAATGCCCCGAGACGTGCAGTCCGAGATTGAGCTCTCCGCCCTTGACCGCGTCCCCGAAGGAAAACTCCATCTTATTTCTGTAATTGTATTCATTGGGCGAGCTTATCACCCCTTCAAACCAGTTGTCCGCCAGCCCTCCCTCAAAGCTCCTGGCGGCGGCCTCTATGAGCCTCCTGACCTGCTTTTCCTTGATCTCCTCTTCGGCGGCTATGGGCAGGGTCTGATAGGAACAGCCCCCGCAGACCCTGAAATGGGGACAGGGCCTGGCTGTCTCCAGGGGGGAGGCCTCGACTATCTCCTGTAAGCTCCCCAGGTATTTTCCGCCCCGTTTTTTCTTTATAAAAAAAGAAACCGTCTGACCTGGAATGGTATTTTTCACCACGCAAATACCATCCCCGGCTTCAACGATTCCTTTATTGGGAAAATCAAGTTCAATGACCCTTCCGGTCACGAGCTTTGCTTTTCTCATATTCTCCTCTATTAAAGGGGTTCTATCCCCGGTAATATCTGATTTACAGTTTCAAAGCTACTCCGCTCAGTTCACGTTCTCAGCAACACTCTTGAAGGCGATGGGCTCTTCCTTCTTTACTTCTGCGTCACTCTTTGTTTCCTCGGCCTTCTTCTCGTCCTTGTTGTCCTCGTCTGCGTCCTCGTCGTCAAAGAAGTCGTCCTCGAACCTGTCATCGAAATCGTCGTCGTAGTCCTCCAGATAATCGGGAGTAAAATACCTGTAGATAGCGTAGATGATCGCGGCAATGGCGACTACTCCGGCAACAACTGCGGCAATGGTCAAAATGGTATTGGTTTTTTTCTGCATTTCCTTGATCTCCTTATCCTTGCGGCTTTGAATAAGCTCGCTTAATTTACTCTTGATTTTGTTTACTACCTGCAAAACGCCTTCAAGACTTATTATTTCAGGCTTCTCAAACATTCAAAACACCCTCCCTGGAAATTTTTAATCCCTTTTATTGTATCAAAGCTTTTTCAATTTGGCAAACCCCGCGAACATCTTTTTTGTACCGGAATTGTCAAAATCTACCGTGACCTCGTAATCCCTGCCTCCGTTGACTATGTCCTTTACCGTGCCCTCTCCGAATTTAAAATGCAAGACCCTGTCTCCTACGCCGTAATCAGGGGCCTTGGCGCTCTCCGCGAGGCTCCGCTTCTTAAACCCGCTGGAAAAGGCCGAGGGTGCCGCATTGAAGGCGCTCCTGGCGATCTGCCTCGAGCTCGCCTTGGGTGCGTCGTCATATGAGCGCTTTACCGGCGTGACCTTCATATCTAAGAGCCCTATGGGGATCTCCCTTATGAACCGCGAGGGATTGGAATATCTCGTTTCCCCGTTTATCATCCGCTGCCTGGCGCAGGTTATGGAAAGCTCCTCCCTGGCCCTTGTTATAGCCACATAGCAGAGCCTCCTCTCCTCCTCCATGGCAAACTCGTCGTCGCTGGTCATTGTGGCGAAGCCCGGGAAAAGTCCCTCCTCGACCCCCGCCATGTAGACATTGGGAAATTCGAGTCCCTTGGCGTTGTGCATTGTCATTATCAGCACCTTGTCCGTCTCGTCTCCGTCGCCGACCTTGTCGAGGTTGTTGCCCTCGATCCCGTTTACCCTCATGAAGTCCACGAGGCTGGGCTCCTCGGTCTCCTCCTCATAGATGTCCAGGGTCTCCTTCAGCTTATTGATATACTCCGTGGCCTCGAAGAATTTTTCCTCATTTTCCGACTTCTCCTCCAGCCAGTCCATATAACCGGTCTTTTCGATGATCTCCTCCAGCACGCCGGATAAGCTCTTGGAGGCCATATTCTCCCTTATCCCGGCTATCAGGTCGTAGAAGCCGTGCATCGCATTTACGGCCTTGGAATTCATCGTCGGGACCCTCTCGGCTATGCCCGTGGTCTCCAGGAGGCTGTAGCCGTTGGCCGTGGAAAAGACCACGCATTTTTCCACGCTGGCCGCCCCTATACCGCGGCTGGGCGTGTTTATCACCCTGAGCGTGCGGATATCGTTTCGCCCGTCCGCCACTGTCATCATATAGGCCGTCAGGTCCTTTATGACCTTGGTGTCCCAAAAGCGCAGTCCCTTCACGAGGTCATATTCTATGCCCCTGACCCTGAAGGCGTCCTCCAGCTCCTTACTCTGTACGTTCGTCCGGATGAGCACGGCGAAATCCCCGTATTTCCTGCCTCCCCGGGAGACCTTTTCCCGGATCTCATCGGCTATGTACGAGGCCTCACCTATGGCTGTGTCCAGCTGCTTAAAGTGAATGAGCGCCCCCGCCGGATTCTCGGTCCAAAGGCTCTTGGCCTTCCTCTGGGTGTTGTTCCTTATGACCGAGTTGGCCGCCTCGAGTATATTCGAGGTGGACCGGTAATTTTCCTCGAGCTTTATGACCCTCGCCTCGGGATAGGTCTTCTCAAAATTGAGGATATTGTGGATATTCGCCCCCCTGAAACGGTAGATGGACTGGTCGTCATCCCCGACCACGCATAGATTTTTATACTTCCCGGCCAGCAGCCGCACGAGCTCGAACTGGGCAGTATTCGTATCCTGGTACTCGTCCACCATTATGTATTTAAAGCGCTCCTGGTAATATTCCAGTGCCTCCTTATTCTCCTTAAAAAGGGTGACCGTATTCATGATAAGGTCGTCGAAGTCCATGGAATTGTTTTTCTTAAGCCGGCTTTGATATTCCTTGTAAAAGCGAATCAGCATCTCCTTCGAGTAGTCGCCCTTATTCTCCTTTTCGTACTCCTCAGGCCCGATAAGCTCGTCCTTGGCGTGGCTTATGGCGTTTAATACCCTCTTTTCCGGATACATCTTCCTGTCCACGTTGAGGTCCTTGTAGATGTCCTTCAATATGGACTTCTGGTCCGAGGTATCCGCTATCTCAAAGCTCGAGGTATAGCCCAGGTATTCGGCGAATTTAAACATTATACGCAGGCAGGTCGAATGAAAGGTCGACACCCATATCCTGTCGGCATCGGTCTTCATCATGTCCCTGACCCTGTCACGCATCTCCTTCGCCGCCTTATTCGTGAAGGTTATCGCCATGATATTCCAGGGGTCTATCCCCTGCTCCAGCATGTTCGCAATGCGGTAGATAAGGGTCCTGGTCTTCCCGGAGCCCGCCCCCGCAAGTATCAGCACCGGCCCGTCCACGGTCCTCGCGGCCGCCGCCTGCATCGGATTTAATTCTTTTTCCAGATCCGGCATTTATTTACTCTCCTGTATTTTTTTCCGTAGAATTATATCATATTCCACTTCAGTACAGAAATATTTTATTGTCGGACAACCTGAAACATACTAAGAACCCCTTTTCCTGAGAATTATTATGAATCGGTTTTATATGCCAATTTCCTATTACCTACGAATGCTTTTTCAGCCTCTATATCTACCCTGTTATTCTTATATCCCTCAATTTTTATAGATCCCTCTGCACTCAGCTCCCATCCATTGCCGTCAAAGCTTAAATAAAGGCAGCTGTCATCCATTTCTCTGAGTCTTAGAGGAACAAGACTATTTTCCGTCGAATCTATAACATAATTGTCTTTATTTAATTGATATAAGCTGATCCAATCTTCTTTATAATAAAAAACTAAAAGATTATAAATAAACTTCATATTCTACACGCCACTCCTTCGTAATCGATCTTATTCCGGTTTTTTATCGGAATGGTCGTTTCCCAGGCGACAAATACTGCACGATCCATTTGAATAATTTCAGCTCCTGCGTTAGTAAAAAGCTACATATATCTCTGTATATTATTTTATTTTAGTAAAGATATTTACCAAATTCAATAGTAAATACCTTTACTATTTATACTATTATTTATCATTATAAATAGTGGTGGCAGCGGTGGATTATATCAAAAGAATGCGTGATCTACGCGAGGATAGTGATTACACACAAAGCTATGTTGCACATATAATAGGCACTTCTCAAACAATGTATGCTCGATATGAACGAGGAGCCAATGAGCTCCCCTTAAGACATCTGATAAAATTATGCAGATTGTATGATGTCTCTGCAGATTATTTACTCGGACTCACAGATTCTAAAAAAATCTGCAAATCATGATTAACTTATAATTTGCAGATTTACTGTTACTCAGACTTCCTTACATCCCAGCAAATGTGTTCGCCGTCCTTCTCAAATGAGACTAGTCTTACCGTTTGTTCATCATCCAGTAAGGTGATTCTGAAATAGTGGTCTTTGAAATTCACTTCACATATCAGACCATTGAACATAGATGCGCTTAAAAGAAATGTACTGCTCATTGTTGGGTCGTCAGGAACAAAAAAATTAAGCTCTGGATATATTAACGGTCCGAGTTCAAAACCCTTAACCCTGAATATTCTGCCCCTTACACTCCCACTGATACCTACTGTCTCAATGACTTTACCCGGTATACTGATTTCATTTGCCCCCAGACGCTCAATCAGGACATTCGCATCCGAGCAAACGGGTATATCAGCCCCGGTATCTATAACAGCAGACAGATTTTCATAAATTCTTATGACAGGTCTCGTATTACTTTTAGAAGTTTTAAATGTATATTGCTGCATCAGGCTGTAATATATCCCGTATGAAAAATATTGCTCTCTTCTATGTATTCCATTGCACAGATTCCGTCCATAGCATCCTTTAGATCCTGCGTGGTGGGTCTGCTTTTTGTGGATTTTGCAACAACTGCTGATGCAATATCCGGTGAGCCCTCAGTTTCCCATTGAACCTGTTCCAACCTTACCCACATCCCCGGATATTTTTTTCTGATTTGATCCCAAGTCATACGAGTCTCCATAAAAAATCCTCCTGTTGTGAGCCGCTTTAGCTGCCTCTCATCGGCGGCAATCCTTATGTGTCAGATTTTCATAGAAAGCTTGACACTATCTTAACAGCAAGCAGCACAGATCAATTCTCTTCTCTTTAATTATAACTCTAAGCATGCATAATTGCTATCTTCTTCCTCCTGTTTATTATGATATACCCCGCCAGCAATACCAGGCTTACGGCGCTTATGCGGGCTCCCTCCCTTAAAAGCGGCGTCTTATAGGTAAGCCTTATGCTGTGATCGCCTGCCGGGAGAAGGGCTGCCATATACATATCGTTTGCGCAATAGAGCGCCGCAGGCTCTCCGTCAATCTGCGCGCTCCACCCTGTCGAATAGGGCAGGGCAAAATACAGTATCTTATCGCGGTCTGTACGCACCGTCCCGCTTAAGGTGTCGTCCTCCCAGACCTCGTTTTCAAGTACATTTTCCTTCAATCTCTCTATCTTTTCCGGATAGGCTTCCATCCCTGTCGAATAGATCTCAATGCCGTCTA
This sequence comes from Lachnospiraceae bacterium, assembly GCA_017453965.1. Lineage (GTDB taxonomy): Bacteria > Bacillota > Clostridia > Lachnospirales > Lachnospiraceae > NK4A144. The sequence continues at coordinate 2,768 of JAFTEI010000085.1, read as the reverse complement.
TCTTAAAGATACCCGAATTGGAAAAAGAGATGGTAAGAGAATCCAGAGGTTCCTCGTTATATCCGAGATTCACTATAAAGTCATGCCTGCCCCCGTAATTCTTCTTGTAGGGCGTAACATAGTTTATGTCGGCTTCCTCTCCGTCCGGCGAAGAGACGTGTATTCCTGCGCTGTTGACCTCCTTCTCCAGAAAATGATCCTTTATGGTATCTATCCTCTCCATGAAGGGCAGGAAATTAAAATTAGTCCTGTTGTAGAGACTCTGCGGATCGTATTTCTCGTCATCTCCGAAATACAGGCTGTATTCATCTATGGGCTCAAAATCGACCCCCTTGATATAAAGATAGGTCTCGCTCTCCGGCCGGGTCCTGAACTTAAGCTCCAGTGAACCGCTGTCGGTCACCGTATAGAGGTTGTCCCTGACCCTGATATTTTCATCCGCCGAAATAGAGTTGATGCTGACGGAGGTATCGGCGTCAGGAGCCTTTAGCTCCCCTATATCGGCGCTTACCCTGTCACAGCCCTCCAAAACAGCGGCATCCAGCATTATCCATTCCCGCTCTGCCGGAGAGAGGGCCAGCCAGTCCTCCCGGCTGATATAGCTGTCATAGGTAAAGCCGACGGGCAGAGCGTAGTCGTTCTTAAAGACGTATTCGTATCTCTCCGTCTCTGAGCGTATGGAGTTTATCTGCCTTTCGCTCAGCTCCTGTGTTCCCAGCTCGCGCTTAAGCTCCTCCAGCTTCCTGTTTTCGAGCTCCTCGTTTACGTTTGTGGAAATCGCGAAGGAGTACCCGAAGGGAGTCTTTTCACTGTTGGAAACATAGTATTTTACGGCTGAGACAGCATTTGCCGCCGTGCGCCTGTCATAGTTGCTGTATATATATACGTCGTTGTCTAAAAGCGCCAGGTCGCTGCGGAAATTCTGGCCCCAGGGACTTACGGTGGACCAGTAGAACGAGGTCGAGGACAGGCCGTGCAAAAAGCCGGAGTTCAGCCCCAGCTCTCCTGAATATCTGTAGAAGCCCTCATCGCTGTCAAGGGCGGCTGCCGCCCTGACCGTCTCGCTCTCATTCTTATAAAGAGTCTCGTACAACCCCTCCTCTTCACGGACGTACCCCGCGTAATCATTTTCCTCCGGAGAATACATATATAAGCCGTCTATCAGCACACAGGCGAGGCTGGAGGCCAGCAGCAGGTACTCCCTCTTCTCTCCGGCAATGAGGTCGCTTAGGAGCAGCACCAGTAAAAGCCCCAGAATGCTGAAGGACACAAGGAAATTTTTACTTCCGGATTCGGGCAGCAGTATGCAGATGAGAAAATAAACCATAGACGCGATGAACATTGGACGGCGCTTTTCCTTATGTCCTTCAATATACTCCGGCCACATGAGGACGAAGATATATGAGGACAGAAAGGTTACCGCAAAGCTCCATCTGTCCACCGAATGTGAGAAGCCGTTAAATATGCTCCCGAATATCTTGAAAATGAGCATGACAGGCACCGCCGCGGCAAATATCTTCAGCATTAAATGCTTTTTCCGCGAGGTAAAGAGAAGGATGAGCGCCGGAACTGCAAGGGCCGAAATACTCCAATAACTGTCCATGTCCAGAAGCATTTCCGGAATTTTGCACATATCTTCGAGACTTATGACAGGCTTCATGGCGGCGTTATAGCCCACCCTGGGGTTTCCGAGAAAGCTGTACAGCTGGGGAAGGAGTATGACCGCGGAGAGAGCAAAGCCCCAGACCGCCGACAGCACTATTCTCAGCAAAGTCCTGAAAAGCTCTTCTTTGTTGCGTCTGTACACCAGCGCCAGCCTCAGAACCGTATAGCCCGCTGCCATTATCCCGCACATATAGAAGAAATAGAAATTGCTTAAGGAGCAGAACATCACCGCCAGGGTAAAGACCAATATCTTTTTTTCGCGGAGGATCTTTTCAATGCCCAAAATCAGCAGCGGCAGATAGATAAGCGGTGTCAGAAAATAGGGATGGTCCACCGTCCAGCGAAGCCCCCAGGAACCGAAGCAGTACATAAGCGCTCCCGAAACGCCCCTGAGCGCCCCGCAGTCCGGAATAGTATATCTGCTGAAAAGCAGGAAGGAGAGCCCCGCCAGATAGAGCCTGAGTATCTGAATGATGGCATAGCATATGTGTATATTGCTCCTGTCAAAGAAGACGGACAGCAGTGTCAGCGGGTCTCCTATGGCATAGTAGTGCAATGTGGACAGTATATCTCCGCCCTCTCCTATGCCCGCCTCCCATTCCGGCAGCACGAAGCGGTGGCCGTATATCAGATTTTTTACGAAATCCCTAAGGTATTCTGAATAGTAGACGAGGGCCTTGACATGCTGGTTCGTCCCGTCGCCCTTGCTGATAAAGGTAAGTCCTCCCAGATAGAACACCGAGAAAATGATCAGCGCCGTGAGTATGAATAAAACCGTGTACAGAAGATATGCGTTATCCTGCAAGCTTCCCCAAATATTTTTTTTACTCTTGTTCATATATTCCTCTTTATGTTCGTTCATGGCCGTGGACAAGCGGCCGTAATTAATCTATAATAGTTGACCGAAGATGGTTTTCAAAACCCTGTTATATAGAGTATATGTTGCGGGGTTGTCGCATTGGCACAAAATATAAAAGGCTCAGCCAGTTCTAGGCTCATAGCACCTGCTCATAAACACGGCTTGTTCTGCGCAACTCGCTTGTTTCGCGCGACCTACGGTCTTCGAAACTGCGCTCAGACAGGTGCTCGCCCAAGCCTAATCG
>JAFTEI010000084.1 GCA_017453965.1 Lachnospiraceae bacterium | reverse complement strand
CCTGGCGCTGGAGGAGCTGCAGCACATAGCGCAGAGTCTGCGGTACAGCGAAATGACGGACGAGATGAAGGGCTTTGAGATGTATATTAAGGCCTTTTTGAAGCATGATAACGAATATACGGCTGCGGAGGCGGAGAAGCTCCGTTCCATGAGGGAGAGCAGGAGGAGCTCGCCCTGGCTGCTTATCCTGCTGATCTTCATGGATGAAAGACTGGAACGCCAGCCCCGGGAAAAGCTGAGGCTATTGGAGCACCAGTTCGAGAGCTCAGGAGCAAGTCCCCTGGTGCTTATGGAGAGCCTGAGGCTTTTGAACGAAAGGCCGGAGGAGATCAGGTCCCTTGGCACCTATGAGCTCGTATGCGCCAGGTTCGGCCTCAAGAACAAGATCTTGAGCCGGCAGCTCAGCAATCATATCGTATTCTTAAGCGGTCAGATGCGCCACTTTGAGCCCCTGCTGCATAAAATACTCGTGCAGCTTTACGAGGAGGACAAGGATGACGAGATACTCATGGCGATCTGTCTGCATCTTATAAGGGGAGAGATAAAGGACAACAAATACAATAAGTGGTATGAGGCCGCCATCATGCGAAACCTCATGATAACCAAGCTCTATGAATACTATATCTATTCGGTGAAGAGGGATGTGAAGACCCTCCTGCCTTCTCCGGTCGTAATGTATTTCAGTATGAGCCCGGACCTCGAGGATGAGTATATGGCGTATTTCTATGCCAATATCATCACCAGCAGGGACAAGGTCCGCGACACCCTCTTAGAGTGCAACAGGGACATTCTGGAATTTGCGGTAAAGGGGGCGCAGACCGGCTTTATAGATGAAAACATGGCGATAGTCTATGAGTATGTGAACACTCTCACCGGCTATTCGCAGAAGTACACCTATCTGAATGCCGTATCCTCCCTGGTATTCAAGCACAAGATAACCATAGAGGACGGGAACGCCACGAGGGTCGTAGTGATAGAGGATAATTTTGTGGACGAGCGCTCCTACCCACTGCGCAACGGGACGGCCTATGTGGATATCTATGCAAACGACTACGAGCTCTTCTATGAGACTGCCGACTTGAGGCGAAGGGTGCTCTCGGATAAGGATACCGACCTGCTTCTGCTTAAGAACACCCGGTACAATCACACCCCGGGGGAGAGGGTCAGAGATGTGGGAGTGGCCTACTACATATGTGAGGCGGGCAGACACTTTATCTCAATAAACGCGGAGAACGTGGATTATGTCATACAGATAATCACCTCGGAGAAAATAGAGGCCGCATACAGGAGCGAGCTGCTGACAGAGCTGATGGAATATTATTACGGGGCCGACGAGGAGGACAAGCTGACCCTCCTGCTTAAGAATCTCGAGCCCGCCGAGATAACCTCCGGCTGCCGGGCGGAGGCCGTGCGCTACATGGTCATAGAGGGAATGATAAAGGAGGCCTATGACCTGGTGAAGAAATACGGCTCGGAGAATGTCGGGGCAAAGATAATGGTAAAGCTTATAAGCCACCTTATATCCGAGTCCCTGTATGACAGCGAACCCGAGATGATAAGTCTGGCCTTTACGACCTTTAAGGGCGGCAAGTATGACGAGGTCATGCTGGAGTACCTGAGCGCAAACTATCAGGGGTCGGTCAGGGACCTGCGAAGTCTCTGGAGCGCGGGAGTGGACTTTGGAATATCGGTTGAAAAGCTGGAGGAGAGGATACTTTCGCAGATGCTCTTCGCCCGCTCCTTCGTCGGGATAAAGGACGATATCTTCGTCCACTACCTCGAGAGCGGACTTAAGGGAGATATAGCAAAGGCCTATCTGTCCTACAGCGCCTATGAGTACTTCGTCAAGGACAGGATAACGGACGACAGGATCTTCGACAAAATTCTCGAAAGCTTCTATGACGGCGACGAGATTAATGACTGCATGATGCTGGCGCTGACGGCCTATTACGCAGCGAAGGAAAGCGTACCGGAAAAGGCGGTAAAGGCCGTGACCGGCATAGTCAACGCGATGCTAAGGCGCGGGATCTATTTCAGCTTTTTCAAAAGCTTTGCCGAATATATTCCGATGGTGGCGGTGTACGGGGACAGGACCTATATCGAATATAAGACCAATCCCAAGAGCCGGGTCACGATACACTACAGGGTGACCTCCCCCGAGGACGAGGAGGAGAAGACGGAGTACGACACGGAGGAGATGCAAAATCTCTACGGAGGCATTTATTCCAAACGTCTCGTGATGTTTTTCGGAGAGACGCTTCAATATTATATCAACGAGGAGAGCGGGGGGCAGTCCACCCTCACGGTGAGCGACAGCATCGAGACGGAGGACGTGCAGATATTAAACCCCGATTCGAGATATGGGATGATCAACGATATCCTGAAGGCCAGGGCCCTTGGAGACGACGAGAGCCTGAACGGGCTTATAGATATGTATTTAAAGAAGGAGCAGGCAGTAGAGGACCTGTTTGAGGTTATGAAAAAGAGGGACAACGAATGAGCGAGCAGCCTACCGAAGAGCTGGTCGTAAGCATAGATATCAACGACGATATGACCTATATCTCTTATGCTTCGCTTAAGGGAAAGGGGGTAACTACGCTTGCGTCGAAGCAGGATGCCGAAAAATACGGCATACCCACCCTCATGTACATGAATGAGGATACGAAGAAGTGGAGCTTTGGGGCGAATGCCTATGCCCGGTCCCAGAGCAAGGGGGGCAGGCTCTACGACAGGATCTTAAGCGAGGTACTGGAGAAGGAGGAGCCGGAGGATGAGGCGAAAAAGAGGCTCTCCACCTTCCTGGCCCACTCCCTTGAGCTTGCGGCCATAGCGGTGGATAAGGAATACATGAATCCCTCCTTTGCCGCCCTGGCTATCTGCCTTAAGGAGGTGGATGCCAGGATAATAAAGCTGATGGAGGCCTGTATCACACCCTTAAAGAACGTGGTGAGGGACATCAGATTCATAACCCGGAACGAAAGCTTTTATTACTATACCTTAAGTCAGCCTCCCGAGATCTGGCGCTCGTCTGTCATGCTGGTGGACTATTCGAGGGAGGGCTGCCACTTAAGCCATTTAAGGCTGGAAAGGGGAATGGACTAGTCCATAGCCTCGATCGAGGAGGAGCAATATCCTGAGCTGCTGCCCTTTGACGAAGAGAATACCGAGGCCATGGATGAAAAGCTTTTGACACACCTTAAGAAGACCTTTTCGGAGGAGGTGGAGGCCGGAGGAATAAAGGTATCCAGCGTCTATCTGTCCGGACTCAATCTCGAGGGGAACTGGGCCAAAAAGACCTTGAACTACTTATGCTCCGGCAGGCGGGTATTTCAGGGACAAAATCTTTACACCAAGGGAGCCTGCTACGCCATAAGGGACCAGCTGACCCGCGGCTTTATCAGTAAGAATTTTTACTTCCAGAGCGGAAATAAGGTCAATTACGACATAGGGATAAGGATGATACACAAGGGCGCGGAGGTCATATCGAAGCTGGCCGGAGCCGGGACCAGCTGGTACGACTTAAAGTGCGAGACCGATGTGATGCTGGGAGAGAGCAAGGACGTGGAAGTGGTCTTAAAGAGCTTTCCCGAGGGAGACGAGAGCAACCACCTGATAAGGCTCGTGACCTTTCCCGAAAGGCCGAAAAGGGCCTGCCGCATAAATATACGGATGTATATGGAAAACAGGGACGAGCTTAAGGTCGAGGTCACGGACAGGGGGCTCGGAGAGCTCATTCCCGCCAGCGGGATAATGATCTCGGAGACAATAAATCTGGGGTACCGATAATGGTTTACATAATTCAAAACAAGACTTGAATACCGGGGAACGTATAAATGGTTTATGAATGTATAGGGAAGATGGCAGAGACTCCCTATTATCTGGAAAGTGCCTGCATAAATATCTTTTCGCTGGAGGAGCTGGCGTACTTTTTGTACGAGAACGCTCTTATGGTGGATGCTTCTATAATGAAGAAGGAGCTATGCGTCTTTATAGACGAGGAGCTGGGGCTGTATGACCTTTCCGTGGAGCTTATGCAGCTCGTGAATAACGACGGGAGGCTGGTGGACTTCGTCAGCACCATATTGAAATATATGGACTACTGCACCGCCCAGGAGCTGGAGGCCCTGATCTCCAATATGTCGGACAATGACAATACCGGAAATCTTTGCCGCAGAAAATCCAGGGGAGACGTGCTTTTAAACGGAAGGAAATATGTCGGCGCCATAAGGGAGTACGAGATGGCCCTGAGCTTCGCGGAGCAGGAAGAGGTGGAGAAATATGAGCTGCAGGCCCTCTACAATAACCTGGGGGTGGCCTATGCCAGGCTGTTTTATTTCGACAAATCGGCGGAATGCTTTGAAAAGTCCTGCGAGATCGCTTACTCCAAAGAGGCGGCCATGAATTACCTGGCATGTTTAAGGCTCTCGATGAACCGGGAGGAATATATCGAGAGGATAAAGCAGGAAAACGCCGACGTCAGGCTCGTAAACGAGCAGGAAAAACGTATAGACGACAGTGTACAGCGTCTCGGAGGAAGGATAGATTACGCCAGGTTTAAAAGGGCGATGGAATGCAGGCATAAGGGAGAGCTTGCGGAATACAACGCGGAGATCGACAAAATACTCGGCAACATAAAGGAAGAATACAGGAAGCACATAGAGCATGAATATATTTAAAAAGTGGCTTTCTTCTATAAAGAATCGTTTTAAGCGGGGAAGGGAGGAATATGACCCTGACGAGGACGAGAGATTCCTGCCGCTAAGACGTGACAAGCTGGATATAGATGATTTCGATGAGAGGGAGCAGTATATAAGGTCCTGCTGTGAGCAGATGCTTGAGGCCACGGGGGAGATAGACCGCGCCACCATGGAGTACCGAGTGGTGACCGACTACCTGATGGACATAGAGGAGATCGAAAATGCTCCCTACCAGAGTAAGCGGGACGCCATAGAGACTGCCCAGAGGATCGTTAATTTAGAGCGCGATTCCGAGGATTCGACGAAGCGGGTAGGGAGGATCTCCGAGGAGCAGTACAGGCTTTTGGATAAATATGCCGCCGACATAGAGCCTGAGCTGGCCCGGATGAAGGAAAACGAGGACTACAAGCTGAAGGTCCGGACAGATTTAAGGACCCTGGAGAGTGAGAAGGCGGTGACTGACTATAAGATAAATGAGCTGTCAGCCAATGCCACAAATGCGAGGAACATGGTGGCGGTCACGGTCACGGCCACTGTCATAGCTATAGGAATTCTTTTGGTGCTGCAGTTCGGAATGGGCCTGGACACGGTCAGCGGCTACGCGGTGGCGGCGGCCCTAAGCGCCATAGCCCTGACCCTGGAGTACCTGCAGTTTAAGAACTGCACAAAGGAGCTGAAGAAGGCCAGAAGATATTTAAACCAGATAATAAGCAAGCAGAATACCGTTAAGATAAGATACGTGAACGTGACGAATCTTCTGGAGTATGAGTATGCGAAATACCATGTGAGCACGGCGGGAGAGCTGGAGTATTTCCGGGAAAAATACCTGGAGGAAAAGCGGGCCCGGGAGGCCCTCGGACGGGCCAGGGGAGAGCTCAGCAACCAGAAGAGGAAGCTCGTGGAGGCGCTGGGAGAGCTGAGGCTCAGGGACCCCACGATCTGGGTGCGTCAGTGCAGGGCCCTCATAGACCCTAAGGAAATGGTCGAGATAAGGCATGAGCTCAGGATAAGGAGGGAAAATCTCCGCGCCAGGATAGAATACAACACGAAGAACCGGGAAGACGCCAAGAGGGAGATAAACGACATCGTCCACCGCTATCCCAGATACGCGAAGGAGGTGCTGGATATAGTTTCCGGTTATGAGTAGGAAATACCGGGGAATCAATGCCTGACATTAGTGGATTGACGGGCAGTTAAAAAAACATTATACTTTTCTTGTTCAGTCGACAAAGGGGTTGTATGTATATAGTACAGGTACATACAGCCCGATTGTTTTTTCAGGAGGATTATGATTATGAAAAAAAAGGTGTTGAGTTTACTTATGACTTTGGTTTTGTCGGCAGGGCTGCTTGCGGGCTGCGGCGGCAATGGAGCGGCTCCGGCAGCGGGCGGGGCAGCGAAGGCGGGTTCCGGGACGGCGGCTTCAGATATTAAGATCGGCGCTATCTATATCGGAGATGAAAACGAGGGATACACCTATGCGCACATGAAGGGTATCGACGACATGATGAGCGAGCTTGGCCTTTCGGACGCACAGGTAATAGAAAAGACGAATATACCCGAGGGCGAGGAGTGCTTCGACGCGGCGGTGGACCTTGCCGAGCAGGGCTGCAACATGATCTTTGCAACCAGCTTCGGCCATGAGGACTATCTTTTACAGGCGGCTGCCGAATATCCCGATATTCAGTTCTTACATGCCACGGGCTATCAGGCCGCTTCTTCGGGCCTTGAAAATTTCCACAACTATTTTACCAAAATATATGAGGCCCGCTATGTGTCGGGCGTGGTTGCCGGAATGAAATTGAACGAGATGATAGAGAGCGGAAAGATCACTGCGGACAAGGCCAAGATAGGCTATGTCGGAGCCTTCCCCTATGCAGAGGTTATTTCCGGCTTTACCTCCTTCTTCCTCGGAGCCAGGAGCGTCTGCGAGTCGGCCACGATGGAGGTTCAGTACACCAACAGCTGGGCCGATATGTCGATGGAGAACGAGGTTGCCACGAAGCTCATTCAGGGCGGCTGCGTACTTATAAGCCAGCACGCCGATACCACCGGAGCCCCTACGGCCTGCGAGGCACAGGGTGTTCCCTGCGTGGGCTACAATGTGGATATGACCAGTGTGGCGCCCACCTGTGCGCTCACCTCTTCAGCAAACAACTGGGGAGCTTATTACACGATAGCCGTGCAGAGCTACCTGAATGGAGAGACGATACCTGTTGACTGGGCTGGAGGATATTCAGACGGAGTCGTCTATATAACTCCCTTAAACAGCGATGCCATCGCTCCCGGGACTGAGGAAAAGGTCAAGGAAGTGGAGACTGCCCTGGCGGACGGGTCCCTGCATGTATTTGACGCTTCCACCTTCACCGTCGGCGGCAAGCAGCCCGAGGACGAGCTGATAAGCGACGGTTACTATCACGAGTCGGAGAAGGTTTCGGCTCCCAGCTTCGCTTATATCATAGACGGGATTACAACACAGGAATAAGATGCATATAATAAGACGCGCGGTGTCGGATACGGTACCGCGCGTTGTTGCGTTGAACGGAGTAGCTATGAGCTCTAAGTCAGATATTACTGGGGATAAACCCCATTTAGTAATTGAGGTGATAAGTTGGAAGAATATGCGATCGAATTACAGGGCGTTACCAAGAGCTTTGGAAGTGTACTTGCAAACGACCATGTGAATCTTACTCTTAAAAAGGGCGAAATACTTGCCATCCTTGGGGAGAACGGCAGCGGGAAGACCACGCTTATGAACATGCTCTCCGGTATATATTTTCCGGATGAGGGGACCATAAGGATAAACGGGAAAGAGGTGGTTATACGCTCTCCGAGGGATGCCTTTGAGCTGGGAATAGGCATGGTGCACCAGCATTTCAAGCTCATAAACGTCTTCACCGCGGCGGAGAACATCATCCTGGGCCTCGAGGGAAAAAATATCTTAAGCAGAAGGGATATGGAGAAGGAGGTCGCGGAAAAGATAAGGCAGATCGCGGAAAAGTACGGCTTCGACATCGATCCCTATCAGAAGGTCTACAATATGTCCGTCTCCCAGAAACAGACCGTGGAGATCATCAAGATCATCTACAGGGGGGCTGATATCTTCATCCTGGACGAGCCCACAGCGGTTCTGACACCCCAGGAGACGAAAAAGCTCTTTGCGGTCCTGAGGAATATGCAGGAGGCGGGCAAGTCGATAATAATAATCACTCACAAGCTGAACGAGGTACTCGAGATCTCCGACAGGGTGGCTATCCTGAGAAAGGGGAAATCCATAAGAGAGATCAGAACGAGCGGAGCTGTCGCGGAATTCCTGACAGAAATGATGTTTGAGGGCAAGACCTTCCTCGATATAAACCGAAGCGAGCCCGAGGACAGGGGTGTACGCATCAGCATGGAGGGCGTCAGCGTAAGGGCTGCCGACGGGGTATTGAAGCTCGATAACGTCTCCTTTAAGGTCAGTGCAGGGGAGATACTGGGCGTGGCAGGAATATCCGGCAGCGGACAGAAGGAGCTCGTGGAGGCCATAGCGGGACTGCAGAAGGCCGAAACAGGGAAGATAGTCTATTACCCTCCCGAAGGGGAAGCTAAGCTCCTCTCCAGCATGGCTCCTTCGGAAATAAGCAAAACAGGCGTGAAGCTGGCCTTTGTCCCGGAGGACAGGCTGGGTATGGGACTTGTGGGTTCCATGGACCTGACCGACAATATGATGCTCCGAAGCTATAATGAGGGCAAGGGCTTCTTTGCGGACAGAAGGGCGCCCAGGGAGCTGGCCGAGGATGTGGTCAAAAAGCTCGAGGTGGTCACCCCGGGAGTGAATACTCCGGTAAGGAGGCTCTCCGGAGGAAACGTCCAGAAGGTGCTGGTGGGGCGCGAGATAGCCTCCAGCCCTACGGTGCTCATGGTGGCCTATCCTGCGAGAGGACTCGATGTAAGCTCCGCCTACACGATATATAACCTTTTGAATGAGCAGAAGGAGGCCGGGGCGGCGGTGATCTGCGTTGGAGAGGATCTGGACGTGCTGCTGGAGCTATGCGACAGGATAATGGTCTTAAGCGGGGGAAAGCTTACCGGCATCGTGGACGCGAGGTCGGCGAGTAAGGAGGATATAGGAATGCTCATGATAGGCGAGGGGATGAAACAATGAGAATGATAAAACGCGGCTCCATAAGCAGGAGCAAGGCCTTATGCATAAGATTGGCGGCGGCGGTGCTATCGCTCCTCGTATGCGCCATAGTCATAGTCGCCATAACCAAGCAAAATCCCCTGGAGGTCTATGCCGGCATAGTGGACGGAGCAGTGGGCACGGGCAGGAGATTGTGGGTCACGATAAGGGAGACTATCTTCCTGCTGATCGTCGCCGTGGGACTGACGCCGGCCTTTAAGATGAGATTCTGGAACATAGGGGCCGAGGGACAGATACTTATGGGAGGAGCAGTTTCGGCTGCCGTTATGATCTATCTCGGCAAAAGCCTGCCCAATGCCCTTGTGATCCTTCTTATCTTTGTCTCCAGCGCCCTTATAGGAATGCTATGGGGACTTATCCCCGCGTATTTCAAGGCGCGGTACAATACGAACGAGACACTATTTACACTGATGTTAAATTACGTGGCGATGCAGATCGTGACCTTCTGCATAGTCTATTGGGAAAATCCTCCGGGCTCCAATACGGTGGGCGTGATAAACGCGGCCAACCGTGGAGGCTGGATACCCCCGCTCTTCGGCACCTACGGGATGTGCGTCCTTCTGGTCGCGGCGGTGACGGTCTTTATAGCAATTTACATGAACAGATCCAAGCACGGCTATGAGATCGCCGTGGTGGGAGAGAGCCAGAATACCGCCAGATACGCGGGCATCAATGTCAAGAAGGTAATAATAAGGACGATGATGCTCTCGGGAGCTATCTGCGGCTTTGCCGGAGCCCTCATAGTGAGCGGAAGCTCCCATACGATCTCCACGGGAACGGCGGGAGGAAGGGGCTTTACCGCCATCATCGTAGCCTGGATGAGCAAGTTTAACCCGGCCATAATGGTCATCGTCTCCCTCTTTCTCGCCTTTATGCAGCAGGGAGCCATACAGATAGCCTCACAGTTCGGATTGAATGAAAACGCCTCCGACATTATCACAGGAATCATCCTCTTTTTCCTGATAGGCTGTGAGTTCTTCGTTAACTATAGGTTGGAGGTAACTATTAAGAACAGCCCGAAGCACTAGCTGCTGAGGGCGTACCAAAGAGTAAATTTAGCAGGAAGCCCGCCTATTTGCGAAGCAAATCTTAATTGCGGGCTTCCGTAACTGTTCGGAACCCAGGGGGTTCTGAACAGTTACGGTTGGAGTTTATAAAGAAGGGGCGTGAGTGATGGAGCTTATAATTACATTTATTCAAAAGGCCATAGGCCAGGGCATAGCCATACTCTTCGGAGCCACCGGAGAGATCGCCACGGAAAAAAGCGGAAACCTGAACCTGGGTATTCCGGGCATAATGTACATGGGCGGGATCTCGGGACTTATGGGCTCGTTTTTCTATGAGCTGGGGCATCAAAACCCCTCTCCCGGGGTCGGGGCGCTGATAGCGGTCGTATGTACTCTGGTAGCCAGCGCTCTGGGCGGACTCATATACAGCGTCCTTACGATAACCCTAAGGGCCAATCAGAACGTGGTGGGCCTTGCCCTTACCACCTTCGGCACCGGCTTCGGAAATTTTTTCGGAGGATCCATCTCGAAGCTGGCCGGTGGCGTAGGCCAGATCTCGGTAATGACCACAGCCAGCGCCTTTCAGAAAAAGCTTCCCGGGCTCTCAGAGCTGCCGGTCATTGGTCCCGTATTTTTTTCCTACGGCTTTCTGACCTATCTGTCCATAGTGCTGTCGGTGCTGATGTTCTTGTTTCTGAACAGGACGAGGATGGGACTCAACCTAAGGGCGGTCGGAGAGGACCCCGCCACGGCGGATGCCGCGGGTATAAACGTGTCCGCCTATAAATACGCTGCCACCATCTCGGGAGCTGCCATAGCGGGTCTCGGGGGCCTGTATTTCGTAATGGAGTACCTGGGAGGGACCTGGACAAATAACGGTTTCGGAGACAGGGGTTGGCTCGCGATAGCCCTCGTGATACTGGCGCTTTGGAATCCGCTGAGCGCGGTCTGGGGCTCCATAGTCTTCGGCGGACTTTATATCATCTATATCTATATACCCGGCCTTAACAGGGCAGCCCAGGAGCTCTACAAGATGCTGCCCTACCTCGTTACGATCATAGTGCTTGTCATAACGAGTAAGAGGAACAAGGAGGAGAAGCAGCCTCCCGCAAGCCTCGGCAGCTCCTATTTTAGAGAAGAAAGATAGCGCCGGTAAATGCTGTACAATCCGGCTTGACAGGAGCCGAGTCATTATGTTAACTTGCTAAAGGACAGATTGTGTTATATAATCTGAAAGGTTTATCAAGATATTGTATTTATAAGGTAGTTTGTAATGAGTGAAACAGATAAATATATCAGCCCCTTGTCCGAGAGATATGCCAGCAGGGAAATGCAGTATATCTTTTCACAGGACAAGAAGTTCCGCACCTGGCGCCAGCTTTGGATCGCACTGGCGGAGACGGAGAAGGAGCTCGGGCTCAATATTACCGATGAACAGATAGAAGAATTAAAAGCACATCAGGATGATATCAACTATGACGTCGCCAGAAAGAGGGAAAGCGAAGTCCGCCACGACGTCATGAGTCATGTCTACGCATACGGACAGCAGTGTCCGAAGGCGGCGGGGATCATTCATCTCGGCGCCACCTCATGCTATGTCGGCGACAATACGGATATAATAATTATGAGAGAGGGGCTGGAGCTTATCAGGGCCAAGCTCGTGAACGTCATCGCGAAGCTTAAGGACTTTGCCCTTAAATATAAGGACCTGCCCACTCTGGCCTTTACCCATTTTCAGCCGGCCCAGCCCACTACGGTGGGAAAGAGGGCTACGCTCTGGATGCAGGACTTCATGATGGACTTAGAGGACCTGGAGTACGTTCTGTCCTCCCTTAAGCTCCTGGGCTCCAAGGGGACTACAGGTACCCAGGCGTCCTTCAAGGAGCTCTTCGACGGGGACGATGAGAGGATCGACAGGCTCGACGGGATGATAGCCGAAAAGATGGGCTTTAAATCCTGCTATGCGGTTTCAGGGCAGACCTATTCCAGAAAGGTGGACACCAGGGTCGTAAATATCCTGGCCGGCGTTGCCGCCACCGCCCACAAGATGTCCAATGACATAAGGCTTCTCCAGCACTTGAAGGAGGTGGAGGAGCCCTTTGAGAAGCACCAGATAGGTTCCTCGGCGATGGCGTATAAGCGCAATCCCATGCGCTCGGAGAGGATAGCCTCCCTTGCCAGATATGTCATGGTGGATTGCCTGAACCCCGCCATAACCAGTGCGGTGCAGTGGTTTGAGAGGACCCTGGATGACTCCGCAAACAAGAGGCTGTCCATACCGGAGGCCTTTCTTGCGACTGACGGGATACTGGACCTCGTGCTTAACGTAACGGACGGGCTTGTGGTCTATGAGAAGGTCATAAACAAGCATCTGATGGCTGAGCTTCCCTTTATGGCGACTGAAAATATAATGATGGACTGCGTAAAGGCAGGAGGAAACAGACAGGAGCTGCACGAGAGGATAAGAGTCCTTTCGATGGAGGCCGGAGAGCACGTCAAGAGGGAGGGCAGGGAGAACGACCTGCTGGAGCTCATAGCCGCCGATCCCGCCTTTAACGTAAGCCTGGAGGAATTGAAGAGCAACCTCGACCCGTCCAAATATGTGGGCCGTGCCCCCTATCAGGTGGATATGTTCATAAAAAACGAAGTAGATCCGGTTTTGGATAAAAATAAAGAGCTGCTGGGCTTAAAGGCAGATATAAAGGTTTAGTGGCGGAGCAGCTATGAGCTATAAGTCAGATATTACTGGGGATAAATTCACTTTGATTTAAGGAGTTGTAGATTATGGTAAAAGCAATCGTAGGTGCGAACTGGGGAGACGAGGGAAAGGGCAAGATCACCGATACCCTTGCGACTGAGGCTGACGTAGTCGTTCGCTTCCAGGGCGGAGCAAATGCCGGGCATACGATTAAGAACAGCTACGGAAAATTTGCGCTTCATACCTGTCCCTCAGGGGTCTTTAACAGTAATGTGACAAATATCATCGGAAACGGAGTTGCGCTCAATATTCCCGTTCTGATGAAGGAGATCGGCGATATAACCGGCAGGGGAGTTCCCGCGCCGAAGCTTTTGATCTCAGACAGGGCACAGGTGGTTATGCCCTATCATGTGAAATTCGACGAATACGAGGAGGAAAGGCTCAAGGGTAAGTCCTTCGGCTCGACCAAGTCCGGAATAGCCCCCTTTTATTCGGATAAGTACGCAAAGATCGGAATTCAGGTCTCGGAGCTTTTTGACGAGGACTATCTGAAGGAAAAGCTTGAGAATATATGCACCCTTAAGAACACGATGCTGGTGCACCTCTATAAGAAGGAGCCCCTGGATGCTGGTGAGCTCTTTAAGATCTGCAGGGAGTATGCGGATATGATCCGCCCCTATGTGGCCGATACTTCTCTGTTTTTAAGAAAGGCTTTAAAGGAAGGCAAGACCGTGCTCTTAGAGGGACAACTCGGAACAATGAAGGATACGGATCACGGAATCTATCCTATGGTAACCTCTTCCTCTACTTTGGCGGCCTTCGGAGCTATCGGAGCCGGCATACCTCCCTATGAGATAAAGCAGATAATCGCGGTATCGAAGGCATATTCATCCGCAGTGGGAGCAGGAGCCTTCGTCTCGGAGATACTCGACGAGAAAGAGGCGGAGGAGCTCAGGAACCGGGGAGGCGACGGAGGAGAATACGGCGCCACTACCGGAAGGCCCAGAAGGGTGGGCTGGTATGACTGCGTGGCCAGCAGATACGGCTGCGCCCTGCAGGGAGCTACCGATGTCGCCCTTACTGTGCTGGACGTGCTCGGGTATCTCGATGAGATCCCGGTCTGCACGGGCTACGAGGTAGACGGTCAGGTGACCCGGGACTTCCCGACCACGAGGACGCTCGAGAGGGCAAAGCCGGTATATGAGAAGCTGCCCGGCTGGAAATGCGATATCACCGGGATAAGGAAGTATGAGGAGCTGCCGGAAAACTGCAGGAAATATATAGAGTTTATCGAAAAGCAGCTGGGCTTCCCGATAACCATGGTCTCCAACGGACCTTCGAGAGAGGATATAATTTATCGCAAATAAAAACATGACAGGCAACTGTCAAATTATGTAAACTTATAATGAAGAT
>JAFTEI010000083.1 GCA_017453965.1 Lachnospiraceae bacterium | reverse complement strand
CGCCGACGATATTACGCGGATAATTTATGCGATTAAGGTACACACGAATAAGTGTCTGGTGCTGGATCTCGACAACACGCTATGGGGCGGAGTAGTCGGAGACGAGGGGGCTCTCGGCATAAACGTCGATCCGAACGACCCTCTCGGAGAGGCCTACAGAGCTTTCCAGAAATATATACTGATGCTCAAAGACCGGGGGGTAATCCTTGCCGTCAATTCCAAAAACGATGAGGAGATCGCAAAGGAGCCCTTCTTAAAGAACCCGGATATGCTGCTTAAGCTGGAGGACATCGCCTGTTTCATAGCCAACTGGGAGGACAAGGCCTCCAATATGCGCGCCATTGCCGCCGCCTTGAATATCGGTATCGACAGCCTGGTTTTCTTCGACGACAATCCGGCGGAGAGGGAGATCATCCGGCAATTCTGTCCCGAGGTCACGGTCATCGATGTACCTGAGGAGCCGGAAAAATATATCCGCGCCCTGGACGGAGCCTCGCCCTTTGAATGGGCGGAGATAACCGAGGAGGACAGGAAGCGGGCTGATTCCTACAGGGCGAACAGCGAACGAGAGGCGCTTCAGAGCAGCTTCGTGGACTATAACGAGTATCTGAAAGCCCTGGAAATGGAAGGGAAATGCGGTTTTGTGGGCGAGGCCGAGAAGGACAGATTCGCCCAGCTTATCAATAAATCCAATCAGTTCAACCTCCGCACAATGAGGTACACCGGCTCCGAGATAGCGGAGCTCATGAACGACGAGGAGGCGCGCTGCATCTACGTGACCTTAAAGGATAAGTTCACGGGCTATGGCATAATATCCTGCATCATACTAAAGCTTCTGGAGGACAGCGACATCTCCGATAAGAAGGTCTGCTTTATCGATACCTGGTGTATGTCCTGCCGGGTCTTAAAAAGAGGAGTCGAGGATATGGCGTTTAAATTTGTCGTGGAGACTGCACGGGAGATGGGGGCGGAGCTTCTCGCCGGAGAATACATTCCCTCTGCTAAAAACGCCATGGTAAAGAATCTGCTTAAGGATTTCGGCTTTACCAGGCTTGAAAATAAGGACAGACAGCTCTACACCTATGAGCTGGACAAGGCCCCTGATAAAAAAACGTATATCAAAGGAGGATCAAATGAAAAGAACACTATTTAAAAAGATCTGTGCGGCAGCTCTTGCCGCCTGCCTGCTGCTCATTTCCGGCGGCTGTACCTATGAGGATGCGGCAAGCTTCGGACTATCGGAAGCGGATGTCGCAGAGCTGACCAAAAACATTCCGGGCTTTGAAAGCTACGGCGGCACACAGGCCGGAGAGACTACGGCTAAAGCTACGGGCGAGACTGCGGCTGAAACTGCCGGCGGGGCTCCTGAGGAAGCTGCCGCTGAAAGCCCTGTGAAGCTCAGTGACTCTTTATCACATGAGGGGTATTCGCTGGAACAGGTTGTGGTCTTAAGCCGCCACAATATCCGTTCTCCCTTGAGCGGAGGCGATTCCCTTCTGGGAACTATAACCCCTCACGAGTGGTTTAACTGGTCTTCCAATGCCAGTGAGCTTTCCCTTCGGGGCGGAGTCCTTGAAATCACTATGGGCCAGTATTTTAAGAAGTGGCTTGAAAGCGAGGGCCTTTTTCCTCAAAATTACAGACCCTCAAACGGAGCTGTCCGGTTTTATTCAAATGCCAAGCAGCGCACAATCGCTACCTCTGAATACTTCTCGGCGGGACTGCTGCCGACTGCCAATGCGCCTATAGAGTATCACACGGAATTTGACACCATGGACCCGGTCTTCACCCCTCAGCTTACCTATATGTCGGATGCCTATGACAGCGATATCCGGGATCAGGTCAACGAGCTTTTTTCTGAAAAGGTACTCGGGCTCGAGGATAACTACGCTCTTTTGACCGAGGTGATCGATATGAAGGACTCGGCAGCGTATAAAGAAGGGACGGTGGGCGATTTTAAGACGGACGATACGGAGCTTGTGCTGGAGGTGGGCTCAGAACCGGCGATGAAGGGCTCACTCAAGACGGCCTGCTCCATAAGCGATGCCCTTGTGCTTCAATATTATGAAGAGAGCGATCCCGTAAAGGCCGCTTTCGGGCATGAGCTCACTCCCGAGCAGTGGGAGATGATAAGCGAGATCAAGGACACCTATGTCGATGTGCTCTTTACGGCGCCTCTGGCCGCGTACAATGTGGCCCACCCGCTTCTGGAGGAGATCCTTTCCGAAATGAGCGTCAATTACAGGGAGTTTACGTTCCTGTGCGGCCATGATTCCAACGTGGGAAGTGTACTGGCAGCGCTGCAGGCCGAGGATTACTCCCTTCCTTACTCCATCGAGAAAAAGACTCCCATAGGCTGCAAGCTCGTCTTCGGAAAATGGCGCGGAAACGACGGCAGGGAATATATGTCAGTCGACCTGGTCTACCAGACTACGGATCAGCTTCGCGGACTTTCACTTTTAGACCTGGAAAATCCTCCGGCCATATATCCGGTCTCCCTGGAGGGACTTCAGAAAAATGCCGACGGACTCTATACCCTTGAGGACGTAGAGGACAGAATTACGGAGGCCATCAACGTATATAATGCGATAGTGACGCTCTACGAGGAGGAGGAAGAAAAGGCGGCTTAGTTACGACAACGTTGTTAATAGTTTATTTATTTACATTTTTGGGGGTAATCTATATAATACTTTCGGATAGTGTGCAGGCTATCCGAAAGTTTTTTAAAGGATTTTCAGATGAACGAGAATAATAATCAAAACAACAACGGCAAAGGGCCGCAGAGGGGACCCAGGAACAGCCAGACTCTAATGATAATGATCATAGCAACGCTTATAACGGTGTTGTTCATGAGCTATATGAGCCGTATGGTAACTACCGCATCCACCCAGGAGATCTCTTACAGCCAGTTTATCCAGCTGGTGGAGGAGGATAAGGTGGAAGCTGTCATTATCGAAGAGGACAGGATAGCCATAACTCCGAAGAGTACTGGGAAGGTGCCGGATGACAATACCCTTGCCGGACTGGTCTCCCACGTGACCTATTACACCGGTATAATCGATGACCCCGACCTGACGGAGAGGCTCATATCTCACGGAGTGGATCTGCGCTCCCGGATACCGGATAAATCGGGAGTAATAATCTCCCTTATATTGAGCTATGTCCTTCCGCTGCTCATAGTCTGGGGACTTCTCTACTTCTTCATGCACCGCATGGGCGGAAGAGGAGGCGGACTTATGGGTGTCGGCAAGAACAACGCCAAGGTCTACGTACAGAAGGAAACCGGAGTCACCTTTAAGGATGTGGCCGGACAGGATGAGGCGAAGGAATCGCTGCAGGAGGTCGTGGATTTTCTGCACAATCCCGGAAAGTACGTGCAGATCGGCGCGAGACTTCCCAAGGGCGCCCTGCTTGTGGGGCCTCCCGGAACGGGTAAGACGCTTCTGGCAAAGGCTGTGGCCGGCGAGGCGCATGTGCCCTTCTTCTCTCTGGCGGGCTCGGATTTCGTCGAGATGTTCGTCGGTGTCGGCGCGTCCCGTGTAAGAGACCTTTTCAGAGAGGCGGAGAAAAACGCCCCCTGTATAATATTTATAGACGAGATAGACGCAATAGGAAAGAGCCGGGATTCCCGTTATGGCGGCAATGACGAGCGGGAACAGACATTAAACCAGCTGTTGGCGGAGATGGACGGCTTTGACACGACCAAGGGAATACTCATACTCGGAGCGACCAACCGTCCCGAGACTCTCGACAAGGCGCTCTTGCGTCCCGGCCGTTTCGACAGGCGTATCATAGTTGAAAAGCCCGACTTAAAGGGTCGTGTAGAGACCCTTAAGGTCCATGCCAGGGACGTAAAGATAGACGAAACCGTGGACTTTGACGCGATAGCCCTTGCCACCAGCGGAGCGGTGGGCTCGGATCTGGCCAACATGGTCAATGAGGCGGCCATCAACGCGGTCAAGGGCGGCAGGGAAACAGTGTCGCAGAAGGATATGCTGGATGCCGTAGAGGTAGTCCTTGTAGGAAAAGAGAAGAAGGACAGGATCATGAGCAGCGAGGAGAGGCGTATCGTATCCTATCACGAGATAGGCCACGCTCTCTTGTCCGCCCTTCGGAAAAATACGGAGCCGGTGCAGAAGATAACCATAGT
>JAFTEI010000082.1 GCA_017453965.1 Lachnospiraceae bacterium | reverse complement strand
CGGAACGCTTACCTTTTCGATATCAGCGCCGAGAGCTCTGAGCTTGCCTTCCATGCAGTCGTATCCACGCTCAATGTGGATGATATCCTCGATCTCGGTAACTCCCTGAGCAGCAAGTCCTGCGATTATAAGCGCAGCACCGGCTCTGAGGTCACAGGCCTTGACAGGAGCGCCCATGAGCTTTCCTGTACCCTCAATGAGAGCGACCTTGCCGTTGACAGTGATATCAGCGCCCATTCTTCTGAGCTCGTCCACATAACGGAATCTCTGCTCCCAGATATTCTCTGTAATGATGCTTGTCCCCTGAGCGAGAGTGAGAAGAGTAGCTATCTGAGACTGCATATCTGTTGGGAATCCTGGATGCGGAGCTGTCTTGACGTTGGTCTTTACCAGCGGTCCGTCTACCCAGACTCTTATGCTGTCGTCGTATTGTTCGATATTAACGCCGATCTTTTCCAGCTTCTTGGTGATAGACTCAAGGTGCTTGGGGATGACGTTCTTGATGATAGCATCGCCCTTTGTAGCAGCGATAGCCACCATGAATGTACCGGCTTCTATCTGATCCGGGATAACGGAATAGGTAGTGCCGTGGAGATGCTCAACACCACGGACCTTTATAACGTCAGTACCTGCGCCCATGATATTGGCTCCCATAGAATTGAGGAAGTTGGCCAGGTCAACGATATGAGGCTCCTTAGCGGCATTTTCTATAACTGTGAGTCCCTCTGCCTTTACAGCGGCCAGCATAGCGTTCATAGTAGCTCCGACAGTAACAACGTCGAAGAAGATCTGATTACCGGAGAGCTTGTCTGCGGTAAGATCGATCATGCCCTGGCTCAGGTTATACTTAGCGCCGAGGGAAGTGAAAGCTTTAAGGTGCTGGTCTATAGGGCGGTCTCCGAGAGGACATCCGCCGGGCATAGAAACTCTTGCCTTTTTGAATTTACCCAGAAGAGCGCCGAGGAAATAGTAGGAAGCCCTCATTTTCCTTGCGGTCTCGTATGGGACGCAGAATTTATCAATAGTGGTAGGATCGATCCTGTAAACGTCCTTTCCGATATTCTCCACCTTTGCACCCATTTCCTTGAGGATACGGATACAGATATTGACATCGCTTATGGTAGGTACATTTTCGATGACACATGGTTCATCTGACAGGATCACTGCCGGAAGGATAGCGACAGCAGCATTCTTAGCTCCGCTGATAGTGACCTCACCGGTCAGGCGTCTTCCGCCTTTAACTACAAACTTATCCAATTAGATTCGCTCCTTATTTTTCAGGATTATTTATTTCTCTCCTGAACTACTTTCTTTTGTTATATTCAGCCGCCGTCTGCGGCAGGTACACATATATTATTTATAATCGGCAATGAACCATTTAAGTTCCTCGCCCTCGTATTTTCCGACCTTAAGGTACTCTATCGCCAGCTCTTCCACAGGTCTGTCCTCAGCATTCATAGGATCGTCGCTTATCATTTTCTGTGTAAGCACATCCTGGGCAGAGAACACAATATCAAGTCCCTGATATACCTGACCGAAGACGGTATAGCCGCCGTCCAGCCATGGAGCGCCTCCGGCAGTAGAATATACCTTCTTTACATCCTCCGGATCCTGTTCAGCGAACTGTTCCTCGGGATACTGGCTGCCGGTAACGATATAGAACTGACTTCTGTCGGTGGATGTTGAGCCGCTGTTTGCATAGGCAACAGCACCGGCTGCGTGGATAACATTGGTATCGGCGCCGCCGTCGAACATTCCGCCCCATATTGAATCGCCGCCTGTTCCAGTGCCGGTAGGATCGCCGCCCTGGATCATAAAGTCACGGATGACACGGTGGAAGATAAGTCCGTCATAGTAGCCTTTTTCGGCCAGTCCGACGAAATTCTCAACACCTTTATCAGCGTATTCGGGGAAAAGTCTTATTTTTATCTCTCCGTCATAGCCCTTAAGCTTCATGATAATGACGGTATCGCCCTCTTTCGGGGCAGTGAAGTTCTTAACTGTAGAGGTTTCCTTGTCGATATCCGGAACTGATCTGTCGGAGAATCTCTCAATATTTATCTCTCCGTTTTTCAGGTATTCAGGTGCCTCGGTCGCTGACTGAGTCGCCTCACCGGATGCAGATGAAGTGACATATGACGAAGCATCGTCAACTTCAAGATGTTTGCCGCAGGAATAAAGAGCTGATGCGGCGGTTACGGTGCAGATAAAAGCTGCAAGAGCCTTTTTTGCCATAAATTTCACTCCTTAGATATGCTGTGAAATTAAGTTACCCCCCAGTAACCTATTTATTATACATCATAAAATTCAATTTGTAAATAGTTTTCGCTAAATTTTGTTAAAAAATAGAGAAGACAGAGGTGGATTCGATGATATTTCGTAAAGCGTGACTATTATTTTTCTTTTTTTTCGTCTTTAGAGGAGTAAGTGCTTATACGTATCGACTTTATCATAGCATCGGGAACGGGCTGATTATAGGCACCGTTTTCTTCATATTTGAGTGAAGCGAGCTTATCCACAACATCCAGCCCTTCGTATGTCTGACCGATAATGGTCATCTGCTGGGAGAAATTGGGGATGCCGCCCTTGCTGATGAATGCTTCTGCAAGATCCTTGCGGGGAGAAGATTCCCTTAGGTCATCGGAGATATCATCGGTGAACTTGATAGAGTTCAGTATATCGAAGCGGCTTCCGCAGTAGTATGTTCCGCCGCCGAGGAGTTTTTCCTTGAAGGTACGGCTGTACTCGGTATTTATCATACATACAGCGCCTCTGAACGGCCAGAGATCCTGGCTGAGCTCACGTTCGATACGCTCATCTGTATCATCGCCTGCTGCGCCGTTGGATTTCTTTGCGCCGCAGCCGGCATATGCGCCGTCCTGGGTATCAAAGACGTAGGTATTATCGTAATAACCCTTTTCCGCCAGCTCTGTGAAATTTTTCACCGCATTCGGGGAATACTGTGGGTAGAGCACCATTCTGATCTCGCCCTCAGTGGTATCTATTATAGCGATCGGATCGCCGTCCTTTGGCTCCTCAAGCTGTACCAGCTTCATTGTGCCGATATCTATGGTGATGTAGGTATTATTCTTATCTCTGATTCTTGCCAGCACCATAAGGGAGATGGTAAGCGCTCCCATAATGAGCGTAAGCAAGAGGATCGTTCTTATAAAACGTCTTCCGTCCTTCATTTTTGACCTCGCAATACATTTACATACCACAATTATACTTTATATATTTTAATTTGTCAAGTAAAAGGCGATATATCTGTG
>JAFTEI010000081.1 GCA_017453965.1 Lachnospiraceae bacterium | reverse complement strand
TTGTAGATTTACATGTCTTTTATTATAATAATCAGAGTAGTGATGCCGAAAACCCTTGATTTTACTGAGATGCAACCGGCGGTTGACAAATTGAAAAGCCCCCTTTATAGCGTGCAACCATCATTTTTTTTAGGATGAGGTCATTAGGCAGAATAAAATGGTGGTTTTCATCTTGTGAAAACCACCATTTTTTTGGTATACTGGGTTAACGGAGAAATGAGGGGAGTTATTAACTATGAACATCATAAAAAGAATAATTATGACCATTTTGCCGGTAATGCTTGTTTTTATGGGAACAGCGTCTGTAGTGTATGCTGCGCCCAGGGCGGAACTTACCAGCTTTGCGGACCTAAGCGGCAAGACTGTTTCCATGCTCACCGGGGCTCCCTTCGAGGAACTGGTGCGGAGCAAGAATCAGGAGGTTGGAGAGTTTACATCGTTTAACAATACTCCGGACATGCTTTTGGCACTGGAAGCGGGGAAAACGGACGCCGCTCTGACCAATAACGCCATAGCGGCGCTGGCGGTAAACCGCAATCAGAAGCTCGCACTTTTTCCACAGGAGCTTCAGGGAGGAGCTTTCGGTTTTGCATTTGCCAAGGGCGATTCCCGCCGCAGTGAGTGGCAGGCAGCCCTTGATGCTCTTCCGCATGAAGATATAGAAGCCGCATGGACTAAGTGGACAGGAGCGGATGATAGCGCCAAGGTCCTACCGGAGCAGGATTGGCCGGGGGCGAAGGGAACAGTACGTGTAGCTGCCTGTGATACGCTTGAACCAATGAGCTACGCGGGCGAGGGTGGAAAGGTTAAGGGCTTTGACCTTGAAGTGCTTCTGATGATCGCAAAGAAACTGGACGTACATGTGGAATTTACCGGAATGGAATTCTCGGCTATCCTTTCCTCGGTACAGTCGGGAAAAGCTGATATCGGTACAGGCTCTATCATCATTACCGAGGAACGTGCTCAGGCAGTGGATTTTGTGGAGTATTATCCGGCAGCTTTTGTATTAATCGTCCGGGGTAAGACGGCAGATTCAGCCTCTAGTGGAGCTATCCAAAGCTTTTCTGACCTTAAATATAAGCGCATCGGTGCTACAACCGGAAGTGTCCAGGTACAGCAGGTTGAGCAATATTTTCCCGAAGCGGAGCTTTTTTATTTCAATAATGACGTAGATATGTTGAATGCCCTGAGGACCGGCAAGATTGATGCCTTTGCTAATGCGGACTCCATAGCGAAACACATGATGACGGAGAATCAGGACATAACCTGTCTTGATGAGCAACTTGGAGAAGGTATGAAGGCAGCAGCCATATTTCCTAAGACGGATGAGGGTAGGAGCCTTTGCGAACAGTTCAGTGCCTTTATCCGGAAGATCAAACAGAACGGCGTGTATGATGAGATAAGTGAAATCTGGTCCGGAAATGATGAAACTAAGCATGTAGTTCCGGAACTTCATACCCTGGCGGCGACCAATGGCACCCTTCGTATGGCTTGTGACACTTCGCTTTCCCCCTTTGTATTCATTAAGGACGGGCGGGCGGTCGGAATTGATGTAGATACAGTTATACGCTTCTGTCAGGAATATGGCTATGGACTTGAAATAGTGCCTATGGATTTTGCGGGCATCGTTCCTTCCGTGTCCACCGGAAAAGTCGATTTTGCCTGTAGCGATATTGCCGTTACAGCTGAGAGAGCACAGAGTGTGATGTATTCCGAACCTACCTATGAGGGTTCCTCTGTCATAATCGTTTTAAAGACGAAGGAGCAGCAGACAGACCCGGATACGAAAGGGGCATCCTTTTGGGATGATATAGCATCCAGCTTTGATAAGACCTTTCTGCGGGAGGAACGATGGAAACTCTTTGTGGATGGTGTGGTTACCACGCTGGTGATCACCTTGCTGAGTATTCTGTTGGGTACGCTGTTTGGCTTTGCTATATTTATGCTCTGCCGGCGCGGCAACCCGGTGGTCAATATGATCACACGATTCTGCCTGTGGCTGGTTAGCGGCATGCCCATGGTTGTTCTATTGATGATCCTGTATTACATTATATTCGGTTCAGTAGCGATAAATGGCATAGCCGTGGCAGTGATTGGTTTTACGCTCACCTTTGGTTCGGGTGTGTTCGGCCTTCTGAAGATGGGCGTCGGTGCCGTGGACAGAGGCCAGTATGAGGCTGCCTGTGCTCTGGGCTATTCCGATGGAAGAACCTTTTTTAAGATCATACTTCCTCAGGCTCTACCCCATGTGCTGCCGGCCTATAAGGGGGAGATCGTGAGCCTGATCAA
>JAFTEI010000080.1 GCA_017453965.1 Lachnospiraceae bacterium | reverse complement strand
GTGATCCCATAAGGAACTCGATGGTCATCTTCTCGCCTGCAGCCTTAACAGCGTCAAGTCCTACGTTGCCGTCCTTTGTAGCATGATCTTTGATGTAGGTTCCGATAACGGTACCAACACCCTTGTTATCGAATGTTGCATAGTAGGAAACAGCGTCTGTGTTCATAAGCAGACGGTCATAAGCGATGATGGGGATACCAGCTTCCTTAGCTGTAGCCTCAACGTTTACAAGAGCGTCAGAGTCGATAGATGCGATAACCAGGCAGTTAACGCCGGAAGCTATCATGTTCTCGATCTGTGAAACCTGCATCTGAACGTCATCCTCAGCGTACTGAAGATCAACCTCGTAGCCGAGCTCCTCGAGCTGGGACTTCATGTTTGCACCGTCGTTGATCCATCTCTCGGAAGACTGTGTAGGCATCGCAACACCTACCTTGTTTCCGCCTACACCCGAAGCGGGTGTAGCAGCAGCAACTTCCTCAACTGCCTCTGTAGCAGCGTCAGAAGCCGGAGCGGCCTCCTCTGCGGCCGGAGCAGCAGCATCAGCAGCCGGAGCGGCAGCATCAGCAGCCGGAGCAGCAGCACTTCCGCAGCCTGCAAGAAGGGTTGCTACCATTGCAACACTAAGGATTGCACTTAAAAGCTTTTTCTTCATTAGTTTTTTTCCTCCACTTTGTCTAAACTTTTTGTTTCTGCCCGGGTGCATCTTTGTATACACCCGAACAGTGAAATTTTACCTTAGATAAATATCCATTGTCAATAAAAATACATTATGGTACAAAATTTTATACAAAAAACGTAGAAAAATATAACAATTTTTTCAACACTATTTACATTAGCGCCATTCCGCCAGCTTTGCCACACTGCTCATTGTGGAATCGTCTCCGATGGTTATGAGCTCCGTCCCGGTCAGTCTGCAGAACATAGCCACATCCTCCCTGTTAAGGGCCGTGGAGATGACCGCATGGTGGGCGCCTCCGGCGTAGAGCCATCCCGCTGCCCCGGTCTTGAAGTCGGGCTTTAATTTCCACATTATCCTCGCAACGGGGAGCTTCGGCATCTTCTTGGGCTGCTTTACGATCTCAACATCGGCGCAGATGATCCTGAAACGGTCGCCCATATCAGTCATGCAGACCTGTACCGCATCGCCCTGAACCGAGTCAAAGATGAGCCTTGCAGGATCCTCTCTGTCTCCTATGCTAAGGGGCAGTACGTCAATAACGGGCTTGGTGGCCGCAAAGGCAGGGGATACCTCCAGCATATGGGCTGCGAGCTCCAGCTCCTTACCCTTTGTAAGGTCATAGGTATAGTCCTCGATAAAGCCTGTAGCTCCCTTGACGCCCTCAGCCATCTTCATAAATACAGCAGAAAGGGCACTGGTCTTGTAATCTCCCTCGGGTCCGAAGCCTATGCCCTTCGCCATGAGGTTCTGCGCTGCGATGCCGGGCAGTTGCTTAAGACCGTAGAGATCCTGGAAGGTATCCGTGAAGGCTCCTATGCCCTTCTTCTCAAAGAACTTCTCGAAGCCTACCTCGTACTTGGCCTGCTCGCGGACAGCCTCCACGTTCTTGGTCTTCATGGTATAGAGGCTCTCGTACTCTTCCATCTTGGCGTCAATTTCTTTTTTGGTTACCTTATCAATTATTTTAACCAGATCACCAATAGCATAGTAATTTACTTCCCAGCCGTACCTTATCTGGCTCTCCACACGGTCGCCGTCTGTAACCGCCACGTCACGCATGTTGTTTCCGAACATGGCTACCCTTAAGCTCTTCGAATAGGCTATAGCCTTTGCCACCCGGGCGAAACGGGCGATGGCCTCGATGGTCTCCTTGTGCTCGTAATAGCCCACAACTACCTCGTGCGGGATTCTCAGTCTGGAGAGGATGAAGCCGTACTCCCTGTCGCCGTGAGCCGCCTGGTTTAAGTTCATGAAATCCATGTCGATGCTGTCATAGGGGAGCTTCTCGTTGGCCTGGGTATGCAGGTGCAGCAGGGGCTTCTGGAGCATCTGAAGGCCCTTTATCCACATCTTTGCAGGGGAAAAGGTGTGCATCCAGGTAATTACGCCTACGCAGTCGTCATCGTCGTTGACCTTGCGGATCTGCTCAATACAGCTGGCGGAAGTGATGACCGTAGGCAGAAGCTCTACGCGGACGATATCCTTTAACTTACCGTCCATAAACTTGGCCATCTTTTTGTTGTCGGCCGCTACCTGCTTTAAGGTCTCCGCACCGTAAAGGTCCTGGCTTCCGACAAGAAAATACAACTTGCTCATTTTTTGATCCTCCTTAAAAATTAATATGTTTTATTATTACGCCGACGCCTCTTCCGGCTCGGCATATTTTCCTGAAATGCTTACGGGCCCCTTCAGGCACGTATCATAAGAGTACCTTCAGCCAAAAGCCGCCCTACTCCTTTATCATGGCATGCCACTCCTGCAGCGAACGCACGGGCTTGACCTCATGGCTCTTGACGTACTTGATACCCTCGGCGGCGCTCCTGGCAGCCGCAATGGTGGTTATATAGGTGATCTTATTCTTTACCGCAGCCTTTCTCAGATAGCTGTCGTCGTGGATCGAGTCCTTGCCTATGGGCGAATTGACGATTAGCTGTATTTTGCCGTTCGTCATATAGTCCAGGATATTCGGCCTGCCCTCATAGAGCTTCTTTACCTTCTCGGCCGGAACACCACTTTCGGCGATCTTTTCATAGGTACTGCCCGTAGCCAGTATCTTAAAGCCGGCCTCGTGGAAGGCCCGGGCTATCTCCGGCGCCTCCGGCTTATCCTGCACATTGACCGAGATCAGCACCGTCCCCTCCAGGGGCAGGGGCGCATTCGCGGCCTCCTCCGCCTTGAAGAAGGCTTCGCCCGTCTTTTCCGACAGCCCCAGTACCTCTCCGGTGGAGCGCATCTCGGGCCCCAGCACCGGATCTACCTCCTGGAACATATTGAACGGGAAGACTGCCTCCTTTACGCCGTAATAGGGAATCTCCCTCTCCTTTAGGCCTTCTACCGGCGACGGTCTGCCCGTCAGCTCCCTTGTAATTATATCCGTTGCCAGAGGGACCATCCTTATGCCGCAGACCTTGGATACCAGCGGCACTGTCCTGGACGCCCGGGGATTGGCCTCCAGCACGAAGACCTTTCCGTTCTCGATGGCATACTGCATGTTCATAAGGCCCACGACGTTCATTTCCTCGGCTATCTTCCTCGTGTATTCCTTTATGGTCTTAAGGCTCTCCTCAGGAATATGCTTCGAAGGGATGATGCAGGCCGAGTCTCCGGAGTGGATGCCCGCCAGCTCTATATGCTCCATGACCGCCGGTACATAGGCGTGCTTTCCGTCGGAGATCGCGTCCGCCTCACACTCCATGGCGTGGTTTAAGAAGCGGTCTATCAGTATGGGCCTGTCCGGAGTGACCCCGACCGCGGCCTTCATATAGTCGGTCATGGACTCGTCGTCATAGACTACCTCCATGCCCCGGCCGCCGAGAACGTAGGAGGGGCGCACCATCACGGGATAGCCTATCTCCCCCGCTATCTTTATGGCCTCTTCGACCGTCGTAGCCATTCCGGACTCGGGCATGGGTATGCCCAGCTTGTCCATCATATTTCTGAAAAGGTCCCTGTCCTCAGCAAGGTCTATGACCTCCGGCGAGGTACCGAGGATATTTACCCCGTTCCGCTTGAGGTCGGCGGCCAGGTTCAGTGGCGTCTGTCCGCCAAACTGCGCTATGACTCCCACGGGCTTTTCCTTCTTGTATATCGAAAGCACGTCCTCAAGGGTCAGAGGTTCGAAATAGAGCTTGTCCGAGGTGTCGTAGTCCGTGGAGACCGTCTCCGGATTGCAGTTGACGATTATGGTCTCAAAGCCCAGCTTCTTTAAGGACTGGGCCGCATGTACGCAGCAGTAGTCGAACTCGATACCCTGGCCGATACGGTTCGGACCGCCGCCCAGGATCATTATCTTTTTGCTGTTTTCATTGACCGGATCGTTGTCCTCGGCATTGTAGGTGGAATAGAAGTAGGCGCTGTCCTCGGTGCCGCTTACATGGACCCCGTCCCAGGCCTCGGTGACACCGATCTCCTCTCTCCTGTTTCTGATCTCGTCTTCACTGATCTCAAGTATCTCCGAGAGGTATTTGTCGGAAAAGCCGTTCTTCTTGGCGCTTCGCAGAGCCTCATCTGAGGGAAGCGAGCCCCTGGACTTGATGAGCTCCTCCTCTTCCTCCACGAGCTCCTTCATCTGCTCTATGAAATATCTCTTTACATGGGTGAGCTCATAGAGCTCATCTACCGACGCTCCCTTTCTCAGGGCCTCATACATGATGAAATGTCTTTCGCTTGAGGGGGTGATGAGCAGTTTACATAATTCCTCTTTTGAGAGGGTATCGTATCCATTGACGTGGCCCAGTCCGTAGCGTCCCTTCTCTAGGGAGCGCACCGCCTTCTGAAAGGCCTCCTTGTACGTCCGGCCTATGCTCATGACCTCGCCGACGGCTCTCATCTGCGTCCCCAGCTTGTCCTCCACGCCCTTGAACTTCTCGAAGGCCCATCTGGCAAACTTAACTACGACGTAGTCTCCGCCGGGCTTGTATTTATCGAGAGTCCCGTATTTTCCGCAGGGAATCTCGGATAATGAAAGTCCCGTAGCCAGCTTGGCCGAAACAAGGGCTATGGGGAAACCGGTAGCCTTGCTGGCGAGGGCCGAGGAGCGGGAGGTCCTTGGATTTATCTCTATGACTATTATCCTGTCGCTCTTGGGGTCGTGGGCGAACTGCACGTTGGTCCCGCCGATGACGCCGATATGCTCTACGATCTTGTAGGCCTGCTCCTGGAGGCGTTCCTGCACCTCTTTTGAAATCGTGAGCATCGGAGCTGTACAGAAGGAATCGCCGGTATGGACTCCCATCGGGTCCACGTTTTCAATGAAGCAGACCGTGATCATGTTGTTGTCCTTATCCCGGACCACCTCGAGCTCGAGCTCCTCCCAGCCCATGACCGACTCTTCGACGAGTACCTGATGCACCAGCGAGGCCTGCAGACCCCTGGCGCAGACCGTGGAGAGCTCCTCCTTATTGTAGACCAGGCCGCCGCCTGCCCCGCCCATGGTATATGCGGGCCGCAGCACTACGGGATAGCCCAGCTCGTCGGCAATCTTTAGGGCCTCCTCGACGCTGTAGGCCACCTCGCTCCTGGCCATCTCTAGCCCCAGACTGGTCATCGTATTCTTGAATTCCACCCTGTCCTCGCCCCGCTCTATGGCGTCCACCTGTACGCCTATAACGGTCACGTTGTATTTATCCAGGACTCCGGCCTTATAGAGCTCCGAGCAGAGGTTGAGTCCCGACTGCCCTCCCAGGTTCGGCAGAAGCGCATCCGGCCTCTCCTTCTCTATTATCCTCTCCAGCCTGTCCACGTTCAGCGGCTCTATATAGGTCACGTCCGCCATCTCAGGGTCGGTCATTATGGTGGCCGGGTTGGAATTCACCAGCACTATCTCGTATCCCAGCGACCTCAAGGCCTTGCAGGCCTGGGTCCCGGAATAGTCGAATTCACAGGCCTGGCCTATAACTATGGGTCCCGAGCCGATTATCAGCACCTTCTTAATATCTGTTCTCTGCGACATGCTATGCCCCTTTCGTAGTCATTTTAACTTCCAAAAATTCAGTATATATTAGTAACACATGTTGTTAAAAGAGTAAGTTTTATTTCAGGGTTGTCGCATTAGGTACAAAATATAAAAATTTAGCCAGCAGTTCTTGGTGAATAGTGCCTGCGATTAGGCTTGGGCGAGCACCTGTCTGAGCGCAGTTTCGAAGACCGTAGGTCGCGCGAAACAAGCGAGTTGCGTAGAACAAGCCGTGTTTATGAGCAGG
>JAFTEI010000079.1 GCA_017453965.1 Lachnospiraceae bacterium | reverse complement strand
GTTCATATACGGATCTGCTCATGGCTATGCCCTGGGGGTTCGGAGATATATAGATAAGCTCTATCTTGCCGCTTCCTTTTCCTTTTCTGTCCGTATTGGCAAAGCTTATTTCATCCCCTATGCCGACCTTAAGAAATTCAGCAGCCCTCCGGCTGATGGCTATGCCGTGCCTGGGAAGCTTTACGAAAGCCCCGGCTGCATCCTGGAAGCGGAAAAGGTTTCCCTCGTCCACGACAGTCGCGGTAAGCTGTATGGTCTCACCATTCCTGCTTGAGAGGGTAGCCTGCTTTTCCTGTATCATCTGTCCCCTGTATTTTTTGGAGTATTCATATACCGTGTCCAGGTTGGTATTCGGAACGAAGCCGATCTGATATGCGGAGGGAGAGAGCTGATGGAATTCCCATTTTTCCATCCCCTTAATAAGCTCGTTGGCTCCGAAGGAGGTAAGAGTAAGAGAGGAGGTCAGGGTTATTCCCAGGATTCCGGCAGCAGTTCTTAAGCGGTTTCTGTTTATATCCCTTATGTTCCATTTCGTAACAAAGTCCAGGTGCTTCCAGATAAAGGTCTTTTCGAGAAAACCGGCGCCGGTGACCACAGGAGGAGCCGGACGCAGGATCTCCGAAGCCCTCTTGGTCAGCAGGCTTCTGCAGGATAAGTAATTGGTGACCCCGGACAGAACCACAAGAAACAGGAGAACCAGGACGACCCTCATGGAGACCCTCATCCCCACCTCGGGGAATATATAATAGAACGTGAAGAAATAGCTCAGCAGGTCACCTAAGGTAAACCACCCCGCGATCGCCCCCAGAATACCTCCGACGAGAGAGACCACGACTGAGTAGGATATATAGTGGAGCATTACTGTGCCTTCGGAAAAGCCCAGAGCCTTAAGGGTTCCGATTATGGTCCGCTGCTTCATAACGATCCTGGTCATTGTGGTTATTATTCCCAAGGCCGCGATCGTGATGAAGAGGACGGGGAAGACCCGCTCAAGGGTCATATTGGACTTGATATCCTGGACTATGGCGTCATAGCCTGCATCCTTCATTTTCGTAGTGACTGAAAGATTGTTCTTTTGCAGGAGCTTCTTAAGCTCCTCCGCGGTCCTGTTTATGAGGCTTTTTTCCTCATCGGTAAGGTGATACTGGTTTTTGACGTCCTTAAGCTTTATATGCACACTGTCAAATACCAGTTTTTTCCCGGGATATTCACCCGAATCCAAAAAGGCATAGCCGTAAGCCCCCCGTTCCACATCGTCGAAGGTATTGTCCACTATATAATAAATATGGTCGGGATTGTCCATTATGCCTCTAACGGGCTCGGAAAATTCAACATTATCACAGGTGAGAGAGAGTATATCCCCGACACCGATCTTTTCTGCAGTGGCAAAATCCCTGTCCAGCCATATGCCGTTCATTCCGGGCTCAAAAGGCTCCCCTTCATAGAGATGCATGCGGGAGATATTGTTCTCATTGATGAAATTGAACTCTACCTTTTTTTCCTGAGAAAGACGTACCTTTCCGACACTGCTGGCTCTTAACTCCGCAGTTTTTACCGAAGGAAGGGACTTTATCATGGCAAGGTCGTCTGTATTGAAGCCGTCTGAGGTAGCCACAAGGTCGGAAAAATCAGTTTCCAGGCAATATTCATCCAAAGCCACCGCATAGCCTTCAACAGTGGCATCGAAGCCCTGAAGGATGAACATGGCAAAAAAGCACATGATAAATATGGAAAGGAACTGCACGAAATTGGCTTTTAAGTCCCTGAACAGCTTTTTTCGAAGGGTTCTTGTCATTCTTCTTCAGCACCTGAATAATCGACGACCTTAGCTGCTACCTCTTCTCCCACAAGGCTGGCGGCCTCGGGGTCCGTCACCACCTGGGCGCTCTCAGGGAGATTTCCTGCTTCGGTGAAGGTACCGTCCTTGACCCCGGCGTCGAAATACTTCTTCTTGACCTGTCCTTCCTCGCATACATATAAGTAGGAGCCTTCATCATCAGTGTATACGCATTCTGTGGGAACCTTGAGCACGTCCTTGGCTTCGTCGAGCTTTAAGGTGATATCGGCCTCGAGTCCCACGATCATATCGTCATCAGTATCTATGGTTATCTCAACCGCGGCCTTTGACTTGCCGGCTGAGTCGCTTTCAGCGGCCTGATCGATCTTTGTCACAGTGCCGGTATAGGAGAGGTCGCCGAGCCTGATGTCGGCGCTCTGTCCCTCCTTAACGGAGGTGATGTCATACTTTGAGACCATCATCCTGACCTTATAGCCCTTGTCGGACTGCATCTCAAAGACAGGGACACCCTTTTCCACATAGGCGCCCGCGTCGGTGTGACAGGCCGTGATTATACCGTCTGCCGGAGCAACACAGCCCTGCTGGGCCTTATCGAGCTCCTTTTCAGCCTTTCTCAAGGTATTCCAGTTCTGCGCAAGGGTCTGCTCGTCGGCATAGATCTCCTGCAGGGCCGTCAGCATGGACTGGGCCGTATCCCTGTCGCTTCTGGCCTCTGACCACATCCTTGTAACAGTTTCGAGGTTGTTCTGAAGAGTCGTATAGCGGGCGTAGGTCTCCGGGTCCATGTCCTCCTGGGGGAGACAGAGGGCGGCACGCTGGGCATTGGCAATCTTATAGTTGAGCTCTTTTATCTCGTCCTGGATATCCTTGGCATCGTCTGACCAGTCATCGAGCTTGTCATAATCACTGTCGTCCAGCTCGTCCGCCATCTCCAGCTCCTTGATGTCCACTTCGATCTTTGCGAGTTTCGACTGTTTGGCGGCTATCTCACCCTCCAGCTTATATACATCGCTCTGGCAGGCCTTCTGCTGTTCCCTTATGATATAGGCCTTTTCGTGATTCTTTATATCGAGGGAGAGTATGTTGGTCTCAAGGAGGGCATAGACATTTTTGCAGTTCTCTATCTCCTTTAAGGATTTATTGTAGATGGACTGATATTTTGCCCTGTTTCCAGAGGCCGCGTCCAGTATTTTTTCGCTGTAGTCCACGTCGGTGGAGGCCTGCTGTACATCGTTTAACTGCTCCTCCCCCTGATAGGTCAGGAGCTTTTCGCCTGCGGTTACCCTTTCCCCGCTCTGTACGAGCCTTTCAGCTATAAAGCCCGGTACAGAAGAATATACGGTGATGGTCCGCTCGCCCTCTACCTTGCCGACTCCGGTAAGGACAGGAGATATGTTCCCCTTCTCGGGCAGCACCACCTCGAGGGTCGTGGGTGTCAGGAAATACCAGGCTGCCCCGGCAACTGCGGCGATCGCAAGCACTATTATGACCACTATTTTGATAATTTTTTTCATTTTCCTACCTCTTTTCTACCAGATGAGCTCCTCAGGCTCCTTCGGATGCTCATTGACAGTTATATTTTCGACGGTGCCGTTCTTTACGGTGACCACCTTGTCGGCGATCTCCTGAAAGAGGGCATTATGGGTGACCATCACGACTGTACGGTGATGGACGCTGCTCTGGTCGCGCAGGAGCTTCAGGACTTCCTTTCCGGTATTCGTGTCCAAAGCTCCGGTGGGCTCGTCGCACAAAAGAAGCCGGGGCCTTTTAGCGATGGCCCTGGCTATGGATACTCTCTGCTGCTGTCCTCCTGACATCTGCGACGGGAATTTATCCTTCTGCTCTGCAAGCCCCACCATGTCCAGGGCTTCAAGAGGATCCATGATATCGAGACCCAGATCCCTCATGAGCGATACGTTCTCAATCGCAGTCAGAGTGGGTACCAGATTGTAGAACTGGAAGATAATGCCTACATCCACGGCCCGGAATTTTCCGAGTCGCGTGTCGTTAAAGGTCGTTATATCTTCATCGCCGAAGAGGATCTTTCCCTTTGTGGCTCCGTCCAGACCTCCGACGAGGTTCAAGAGAGTACTCTTGCCCGCGCCGCTGGGCCCAAGGATAACCACCAGCTCCCCCTCGTCTATGGACAGATTCACATCGTGGAGAGCCTCATAGGTCACAGATCCGGTAATATATGTTTTTCCAACGTTTTCAAATCTTATAAGCTCGTTTGCCAAGGAGTTATTTCCGTCCTCTGTCTAATATTTATTACTTTGCCCTGGAGCTGCGGCAGATCTCCTCCAGCTCTTCAATAGACTTATTTAAAAATTCATCGGGACGCACCGTGCGGTCGTCCACATAGAAGCCCTTGTGTCCGGGCCAGGGCTTTCCGAAGATAAGCTCATCATAGGGGATGTCCCATTTTTTAAGCCAGTCGCGTAAGATGGGCGCTGTGTGCTCGTGAATGAGCTTGAGATCTCCCTTATAGGTATTCATATTCCGGGAGGTGAAGAGGATTATCTTCGCGCCGCTTTCGTGATAATAGCGGAGCCTGTCCACCATTTCCTTAAAGGGCACGAGGTCGGCATAGCTTTCCCCCTGTCTTTTTAAGGGGCAGAGAGTTCCGTCAATATCAAAGATAAAGCTGTAATCTTCACACATAGAGTTAATTTTAATGGAAAACAGCGATTTGTCAACTGGAAAGACGCGGGTTTTGCTTGCGTGGCCGGGCAGAAAATTGTTATAATTAATGGCCTGGTCGGTCTGGACCAGGGCTGGTGAAACACCATACCAGAGCAGTTTGCGTAAGGAATATCGGGGAAGATGAAGTTTAAAGGTTTTTCTAAATCTAAAGCGGCAGGCGTCCTGGGGCTTTTGGCCTTCGGGGGCCTCATGTATATAATGAACCGCGCGGTGCCGAAGATCGCGGACGACTATCCCTTCTCGTTTATATGGGACGGGAAGAACCACGGCAACCTGACAGCCGGCAAGAAGAGGTACAGGCGGGTCAAAAACTTAAAGGAGCTCGTGTACTCACAGGCCACCCACTATATGACCTGGAGCGGCAGGATCATCGGGGAGAGCATGAACCAGGCCGTCCTCATGAAGGACGATAAAAAGCTCTATGATATCTTAAATACCGGCGTATCCCTTTTGTGGCTACTTCTTTGTGTCCGCGGAGGGCGGGGAAGGAAGGCTTTAAGCGGTCTGACCCTCCCGCTCGCGGCGCTGATGGGGGCAGGCTACTTCCTGTCCACTCCCCATTTTGCCGCCACGTCGATGTGGACCACGGGAGCCATGAACTATTCCTGGCCGGGAATCTTTCAGTACGCCTACCTTCTGCCCTATGCCTTTAAGTACCGCGATCCTGAGTACACCTCGAACAGGGCACTCATGGCCCTTATGGGTTTTCTCGCCGGGTGGTCGAATGAGGCCGGAGGCGGAGCGGCCCTTGCGCTGTCCGCCGCAGCTACCCTAAGGTCAATGAAGCGCGGGGAGGATACTGGCTTTATGATATGCGGCCTCGCCGCCGCGTTTGCGGGCTACGCCCTCCTTATGCTGGCTCCCGGGAATTTCAGACGCTATAAGTGGGAGATAGAATTCAGCGACGTGATCCCCGAGGACCTGAGCGACCCGGGAATAGTTCCCCTGAAATATAACTATACCCCGGTCATGTTTAAGCACCATTTTAAGAACGGTTTCTTAAGTACCCTGAAGGGGACCCTTCCGATGCAGCTTCCGGTGCTCTTTTATTTCCTTAATAATAAGGAAATGAACAGTGACACAACGAGATACATCCTTTTGCTCGAGGGAGCGGCCCTTCTCGTGCCCTCGGTGCTGATGCTCTCGCCCCAGTTCCCTGTCCGGGCAGCGTTCCTCTCAGGGCCCTTTGTCATGAGCGCCGCCGCGGCCGCGTTTGAGGGGAGGG
The DNA here is from genome assembly GCA_017453965.1 of Lachnospiraceae bacterium. Classification (GTDB taxonomy): domain Bacteria; phylum Bacillota; class Clostridia; order Lachnospirales; family Lachnospiraceae; genus NK4A144. The sequence continues at coordinate 1,995 of JAFTEI010000079.1, read as the reverse complement.
TAACGGGCGACCCGGCATCCCCGGTGGAAGCCGTTAAAATTCTTTCATATACTGCCCTTGGAGTGAGCGCGGCTGTAAGATATGCGGCGGCTCTTATTGCGGATGCGGATCTTTATATGCAGACGAGGGAGCAGGAGAGGATAATGCTTAAGACCCCTGAAAATGAGACGGCGCACATCCCGGAGATCATGATCTCCCCCTTCTATTTAAAGATAGCCGGCGACCGCACGATCGACGAGTACATCAAATGGTATATAGGTTATGAGGAGAACCCTGACGGCCCCTATAACAGATCGGCAGCGGCTTACTACGGGGCAAAGGAGGTCGTGGCCTATGAGCCGGAGGATCACCCCTATAAGAAAAAGGACAAAGCCTCGTTAAAGGAACAGATATTGAGGCCCTTGAGGAGTTTTATTAAACGATTTTTCGGAGATTTGCGGGAATAAGAATTTTTATGTAGATTTTTATTTAAGTATTTGATATAATGCCTTAAGTATTTTTTCACTATTTTAGTAACCAGAGGAGACGAAAATGACAATTACAAAAAAACAGGACGGAGATAAGCTTACAATCGCTCTTGAGGGAAGACTTGACACTACTACCGCTCCCCAGCTCGAGGCAGAGCTGAGAACCGCTGTAGAGGGTGTTACGGAGCTGGAATTTGACCTTAAGGATCTTGCATACATTTCGTCTGCAGGCTTAAGAGTTCTGCTTTCGGCTCAGAAAGTCATGAATAAGCAGGGTAGCATGGTCATCCATAATGCGAACGAGGATATTATGGACATATTCGATGTTACCGGCTTTGTTGACATTCTGACCATTGAGTGAGGCGGCTTTGCAAAATTTGTTTCAGAAAGATATGGCGACAAATCCGTATATGAGTTTGTCGCCTTTTGTGGTCTATGAAGCTTGAATTTAAGTCCGTAGAGCTCGAAGACAAGGAGCTGATAGATTCCTATTCTTTCAAATACGGGGATGATTCGTGCCAGCATTCCTTTGTGTCGATGTATGGTCACTTCGGAAAATACGGGGATTCATACTGTGAGAAGGACGGCTGGTTATACCTCAACAGGTCAGGCCTCAACACTGAGGAAAAAAAGATATGTCTGTGTCCTATGGGAGACTTTTCAGACGAGGAGGGCTACAGAAGGGCAATAGAGAATCTGCTCGAGGATGCCGCTTCCGAGGGTAAAAGGCTGGTCTTCGAAACGGCCACCAAGGCTGCCAAAGAGAGGATAGAAGAGCTGCTCCCCGGAGTTTTCCGCTTCGAATATTCAAGGGATTGGGCGGAGTATGTCTATACAAGAAATAAGCTCGTAAATCTTCCCGGCAGTCATATGTCCAAGAGGCGCTACCAATATAAGTCCTTTTACCGTAAGTACGAAGGCAGGGTCAGGATCGAGGCCATAAGCCCGAAAGATATTGAGGATATTCTGGCCTTCCAGAGGAAGTGGATGAGTCAGAGAATGGCCGAGGGAGACAATCCGCAGCTCCTTGAGGAGAATGAGGCCATAATCAGAGAGCTCGGCGCCTTTGAGAGACTTTCCCTGCAGGGGATCGTCATATATGTGGATGAGGCTATAGCGGGTTATGCCTTCGGAGCGCCCCTTTCAGAGGAGTGCTTCGATGTTCTGGTCGAAAAGGGCGACAGGAATATAGACAATATCTACAGGGTCTTAAAGCGGGAGCTTCCTGCGGCGCTTGAGAAATACGCAAGGTTTAACTGGGAAGAGGACGTAGGAGACGCCGGACTCAGACAGATTAAGCTCGATTACTATCCGGACATACTTATGGATAAGTACAGGGCGGAGGAGATCGGTTGAACAGACTTGAAGCGAACATATCGCTGTTTATAATCACATTTTTTGCCGCGATACAATATGTGTTCCTGAAAAACATACCGGACAGTGTATCACATTTTGCATATCTTTCCATAACCAATGCAGTAGGATTTGTCCTGATATTTGGAGTTTTTTTCGGAGAGCTTTTCCGTCT
>JAFTEI010000078.1 GCA_017453965.1 Lachnospiraceae bacterium | reverse complement strand
GTCCGAAAAACGTTCCCCGAACGTTTTTCCTAATCGCAGGCACTATTCACCAAGAACTGCTGGCTAAATTTTTATATTTTGTACTAATGATACACCCCATAAGACAAGGAAGGAGATATTTAGGATGAAGATAGATGTGGAAAAGGTCATCGAGGTGGTAAAGACCATCAAGCCGCTCTTCAATAATCACGAAAAAGCCGGTCATATCAAAGCCAAGGGCGAACAGGACTTTGTAACAGAGGTAGATACTGCGGTCCAAAGGCTGATAAATGAGAAGCTGAGCGCCCTATATCCCGATATTCAGATGTTCGGGGAGGAAAAGGACAATTCGGAGGTGGATTTCTCCGGAGATGTCTGGATCCTGGACCCGGTGGACGGCACGACAAATCTTATTCACGATTTCAGGTTTTCGGCATTGTCACTGGGTTATTCGGAAGGCGGTGACCTTTGCTTCGGAGTGGTCTATCAGCCCTATACCGACGAGCTTTTCTGCGCTGAAAAGGGCAAGGGCGCATTTTTAAACGGAAAGCCCATTCATGTGAGCCACGCAGAGACCATCCACGATTCCCTCATATCCTTCGGGACAAATCCCTATCTGCGCGGAGACCTCTCTGACAAGGATTTTGACAGTATAAACCGGATATTTAAGGAATGTGTGGATGTGAGGAGGCTGGGTTCGGCGGCCTTGGATCTGTGCTATGTGGCCGCAGGAAGAAGTGAGGGCTTCTTCGAAAGGAGGCTTAAGCCCTGGGATTTTGCCGCAGGCACGGTCATTGTCAGAGAGGCCGGCGGCGAGGTCGTAAACTATGACGGTGAGCCCATAGATTTCACGGCCGCCTCATCAGTGGTCGGCACCAACGGCAGGATCACCGGAGAGCTTTTGTCCTACCTTTTATAGGGCTATGGGATTTATATAAAAATATTGAAGCGAGGTGTCGGAACCGCCGAAGCCGGTATTTAAACGTACAGATGTGCCGTCGGACAATTCCCAGGCGTGGTTTAAGCCGGAGGAGGTGGTTTTTCCCTCGCCGTAAGCCGCTGTCAGGTCGGATGAAATTTTTTCATACAGGGAGTTTAACTCCTTTTTGTCGGCGGCCTCACAGCTCCAGGCTATCCCTACGAGGATGCCCTGGTCGTTGAAATGGTACTTCAGATACCCCGATACGCCGAGATATTCTTTGATATACTGATAAGTTGTCCCGCCGCTGGAGGCGAAGGTCACATATACCTTCCCGTCAGCCTTCTCCATATCCTCGAGCGTGGAGGTCCAGCCCAGGGAGGAAAAGGGTATCTTAAGCGGCCTGGGGTCGGTCTGCTTCTTTACGATAAATATAAAGGCCAGGCCGAGGATGACCATGGCGGCGAGGCCCACTATCAGGGTTTTGTTCGTGTCTTTTTTCATATCAGAATGTGGTAAGCATAAACTGCTTAGGCGTTATCCCCTTATATTTATGGAAGGTCTTAATAAAATAGCTTTCGTCGTTAAAGCCGCAGGAGATCGCGGTCTCCTTTATGGAGATGTCCCGGGTGGAAAGCATCTCGCAGGCGGATTCTATACGATAATAGTTCAGATAGTCAATAGGGGTCCTGCCGGTCACCGATTTAAAGTACCTGCAGAAATATTTCGGATTCATTCCGGCAATGTGGGCCAGGGTATCCAGGCTGACGTTATTGAAATAATTATCCGAGATAAAGGCCAGAACTCCCTTGACCGACTTCAGCTTTTCAGTGGCTATCGGGGCCATGGAAACATTTTCATAGAGCTTTTTATCAATTATCAGGCCGAAAAGCCGGTAAAATTCCCCGTAGGCCATAAATTCATAGCCCTCATGGCGCTCGGAAAGAGCCAGACACAGGGCCGAGACCACGTCGGAAACAGGGTCCCCTCCGTGGGAAATAAGCGTATTCACCGTATACTTCTGGTCCAGAAGCTCCGCTATGAATTTGGGATTGGAATTGGACCTCAGGAGCATCTTTATGTCGAAGACCACGCAGTCATAGACACAGTCCTCGGGAGTGCCGCCGTGAAGGGAGCCTCCGGGGATGAAGATCACGTCGCCCTTATTTAAAAGAAGGCTCTTATTGTCCAGAATAAGACTGAAGCTGCCGTCTATTATCCTTATGAGCTCGAACTCCGTATGCCAGTGGTGCTGCATAAAATACCGGGGAGAATGTTTGGTCTGGTGGTAATATGCCACCGGAAAGTTAAATGTCCCCTGGGTCCGGTGCTCCTTGTAGTCTATATACTTCATCCTATATTTTCCGGCTCGTCAGCGGCCGGGGAAGATTCTTCGGCGTTTCGCACTGTTATTGCTTCGACAAATTCCTGCCTTTTGGCGCTGTTGAAGTTCTTGAAATAATCATTGGTGTTCTCTGAAAGTGATTTGAATTTAAGGTGCTTGTTGACCCTGCGCTTGAATTCCGCATATAAAACCGCGAAGATCGGAATTCCAAGGAACATTCCGACAACTCCGAAAAGTCCCCCTCCCAGGGTGATGGCAAAAATTACCCAGAAGCTGGAAAGCCCCGTGGAACCTCCAAGGATCTTGGGACCTATGAAGTTTCCGTCCACCTGCTGGAGAACAAAGATCATGAGAATAAAATACAGGCATTGCAGGGGATCCACCAAGAGCACCAGCAGGGCGCAGGGGACTGCTCCGATAAAGGGACCGAAAACCGGAATTATATTTGTAACTCCGATTATAACGCTTATCAGGACCGGGTACGGAGTGCCTATAATGCTTGTCGCGAAGAAGCAGAGGACCCCGATGATCGCGGAATCCACGATCTTTCCGACGATGAAGCTGCTGAAGGTCTTGTGGATAAAGGCGCATTCTCCGATGATGTTGCCGGCCGTGCGCTGGTTGAAATATGCGTAAAGCAGCTTTTTGAACTGGGCCGCAAAGAGCTCACGGTTGGCCATTATATATATGGAAATGATCAGGCCGATCAAAAGGTTCCACGTAAAGGTCAGGATGCGCATAAGGCTTGAGGAAACCGAGGTCAGCACCGTATTTACGTGGGGAAGGACGTTCTGGCGCAGAAATTCGCTCATGTCCTCCGTATAGTCGCCGATAAACGACACCAGGGAAGACTCAAGGAAGGGATAGTTTTTAAATACCTGCTCTGCCCAGGTGTTCAGATTGTTCAGATAGGTGGGAAACAGCTTGATAATGCTCTGTATGCTGTCCGCGATCTGCGGTATTACCATCTGGAAAAAGACCGTAACAATGAGGACAGTCGTTACAAAGGTCAGGGCCACTGAGCAATTTCTTATCCTGCGTTTGCCCTTCACGGGACTGTCAGGGTTAAAATATTTGATCTTCCCTGTGATTTTGGATAAGACAGTGTTTTCATAAAAATTTAGGATTGGATTCATCAGATAGGCAAGGACCAGCCCGTCTATTATAGGGGTCAGGACGGAAATTATCTTGTTCAGGCCCGTCAATATGGATGAAGAGCCCGTAATGATATTGTGAAAGATCATTGAAGCGACGACCACGAGAAAGGCCGTCACTCCAAGGTAAAGATATTTTTTATTCCATTTAAATTTCATCTGCTTAAAATCGCCTTTCAAAAATTGTGTGTAAATAAGTATAAACTCATTGTATCTGAATGGCAAATATTGAATTTCATCGAAAAGTCAATAATTATCTGAAAGGTTGCGCACAGCCTCCTTTTCCTCCTCGGTACTCGCGACGTAGTGCGTCGTGGAGGTGATGGAAGAGTGTCCCATGAGCTTCTGCACCCGCTCCAGGTCCCCTCCGGTGGCCTTTAGCATGGTCTCGGCGTAGGTGGACCGCAATTTATGAGGGGTGATGCGCTCAGCCTGAGTCGGAACAGCGGCCGTAATGTATTTTTTCACCATGAGCTGGACTGAACGGACCCCGATACGGCTGCCGTCACGGTTTAAAAAAACAGCTGTTTCTTTTTTGTCAGGGTTATATTTGTCCCGTACATTCAGGTATGCCTTAAGATATTCGCAGGCGGTATCGGAGAAGTACACGCGGTCGAAATTTCCGCCCTTGCGAAAGACATTGATGCTGCACTTTGTTAAATTTATGTCATTCAGGTCCATACCCACAAGCTCGGATACACGGATGCCGGTGGATAAGAATATCTGGATTATCGCAAGGTCGCGCTCAACATTTTTGCTGTGATAGCTCTGTTGCTTTTTTGTCAGTCCCTGACCGGTTTCGACGGTATCCAGAAGCTGGTATTTTTCGGATCTATCCAGGTATATAACTTCCTTTTTAGGAAGCTTTGCGCGGGTTATAAGCTCTACGGGGTTGCCGGAAACCATTTTTCTGACGTAAAGATACTTCCAGAAGGTATTTAAGGTCACCATATAGTGCTGTATGGTGGTCGGGCTGCATTCGGTGATATGTACGGAGCCGTCAGCGCGTTTTACGGGATAATTTCGCAGATAATGCAGGAATTCCACGATGTCACGGTCATTGAGAGCGTCCAGATCCTCCAGGGATATGTCCTTGATATCCTTGCTGGACAGATAAGAATTATTTTCATGTAAAAAATTAAAGAAAATATTCAGCTGGTTCGCATATGAATATATGGACATCGCCGACAGCCGGATCTCGCGTTCAAGAAAGTAATCGTTGACGTAGGCCGGCATGGCCTTGATCATTTCATTGGCACGCTGACGAACAAGATAATTTTTATTCTTTTTATAATCAGACATAGGTTCACCTTTCT
>JAFTEI010000077.1 GCA_017453965.1 Lachnospiraceae bacterium | reverse complement strand
ATAGTAGATACTGACGACGCAATGCTCATCTGTTCGAAGGAGCATACCTCCGATATCCGCAAGGTCATAGAAACCCTCAAGGAACAGGGCCAGACAGAACTCATATAAACTTAAAAAACCGGGCTGCCGCAATGCGACAGCCCTTTAAATGTGTCCTTGTATTTACAGTCCGAACGGACCCTTTTTCTTCTTACCCCTTGAAGCATTTTTGGCCGCCTCCGGGTTATTTGCAACGTAGTTCAGCGAGTCTCCTGTGACCGCATCGAACTGCTTCAGGAGATCGCGGGCACTCGCCGTGAGGCCCGTAGGCACCTGAACGACCAGCGTTACATAGTGATCTCCCCGCACATCCTTATTTCTCAGCGAGGGAACTCCCTTGCCCTTGAGCCGTACCTTGGTATCCGTCTGTGTACCGGCCTTCACTGTATATTTTACCTTTCCGTCCACAGTATCGATCAGGATATCGCCTCCGAGCGCCGCCTGCGCATAGGTTATCGGCGCTGTCGAGAAGATATTGTAATCCTGCCTCTGGAAGATCGGATGTCTCGCAACTATAACCTCTACCAGCAGATCCCCTCTGGGACCGCCGTTACGTCCGGGCTCACCCTTATCCCTGAGTCTTACGCTCTGGCCGTTGTCAATACCGGCGGGTATGGATACGGACAGACGCTTCCTTCCCGATATATATCCGGTTCCCGAGCAATCCGGGCACTTGTCCCTGATAATCTTTCCGGAGCCGTGGCAATCCGGACAGGTGGATACATTTCTTACCGTTCCGAAAAGGCTCTGGGAGGTGTAGACCACCTGACCCTTGCCTCCGCACTTCGTACAGGTCGAGGCACTCGTGCCGGGCTTTGCTCCTGTGCCGTTACATTTCTTACAGGTATCCTTAAGAGTTATATCCAGCTCCTTCTCACAGCCGAAAACCGCCTCCTCAAAGCTGATATGCACAGCAGCCCTGATATTGGCTCCCCGCATGGGCCCATTTGAGGACCCGCGGCTCCTGCCTCCTCCGAAAAAGTCTCCGAATATATCTCCGAATATGTCTCCGAAATCCGCACTGTTGAAGTCAAAGCCCCCGAAGCCTCCGGCTCCGCCGCCCTGCTCAAAGGCAGCGTGGCCGAACTGGTCGTACTGGCTCCTCTTCTGGGGATCCGACAGTACAGCATAGGCCTCTGACGCTTCCTTAAACTTCGCCTCCGCGTCCTTATCGCCGGGGTTCATATCGGGGTGGTATTTCTTTGCCAGCACCCTGTAGGCTTTCTTTATGGCCGCCTCGTCGGCATTTTTATCTACTCCCAGGACTTCATAATAATCCCGTTTCTGTTCTGCCATGATTTAGACCTCTGTATAATCACCGTCTACGACATCCGGGCCGGCATCGTCCGGGCCCTGAGCCGCTCCGCCCATGTCAGGGCCTGCTGCTCCGCCTGCGAAGTTCTGAGGGCCTCCCTGAGCTCCGGCCTGCGCATTCTCGTAAACCTTTGCAAAGAGCTTCTGTGCCGACTCCTTAAGCTTCTCCTCGGCGGCCTTTATCTCATCCGTATCGGCATCGCTCATATTCTGTGCATCGGGATGCTTTGCAAGGACATCCTTGAGTGCCTGAAGATCAGCCTCTACCTGAGTCTTGTCGTTGGAGTCGATCTTGTCGCCTACCTCCTTCAAGGCATTCTCTGTCTGGAATGCGAAGGAATCTGCGCTGTTGCGGGCGTCTATCGCCTCCTTACGCTTCTTATCCTGAGCCTCATATTCCTGAGCCTCCTTAACAGCCCTTTCTATATCGTCATCAGACATATTCGAGCCTGCGGTTATCGTGATATGCTGCTCCTTGCCGGTACCCAGGTCCTTAGCGGAAACATTTACGATACCGTTCGCATCTATATCGAAGGTGACCTCGATCTGAGGAACGCCTCTTCTTGCCGGAGGTATACCGTCCAGCCTGAACTGTCCGAGCGACTTATTGTCGCTTGCAAACTGTCTCTCACCCTGAAGGACGTTGATATCTACGGCAGTCTGGTTATCTGCGGCCGTGGAGAATACCTGGCTCTTCTTTGTAGGGATAGTGGTATTCCTCTCAATAAGCCTTGTAGCTACGCCGCCCATTGTCTCGATGGAAAGTGAAAGGGGCGTAACATCCAGCAGAAGCACATCACCTGCGCCCGCGTCTCCGGCCAGCTTGCCGCCCTGGATAGAAGCGCCGATAGCAACGCACTCATCGGGGTTAAGTGTCTTGGAAGGCTCGTGGCCTGTAAGCCTCTTAACGTGCTCCTGTACGCAGGGGATACGTGTGGAACCGCCTACGAGCAGGACCTTGGAAAGGTCGCTATTCGAAAGTCCGGCATCCTTCATTGCGTTCTGAACAGGAATAGTCGTCCTTTCAACTATATCGTGGATGAGCTCTTCAAATTTAGCCCTGGAAAGATCCATATCAAAGTGCTTGGGGCCGTCGTTGGTCGCCGTTATAAAGGGCAGGTTGATATTGGTTGTATTTGCGCTGGAAAGCTCCTTCTTCGCCTTCTCTGCCGCTTCCTTAAGTCTCTGCAGAGCCATCTTGTCGTTGGAAAGGTCAACACCCTCCTTGGCCTTGAAGTCGTCCAGCATGTACTGTGTGATGACATTATCAATATCGTCACCGCCGAGCCTCGTATCTCCGTTGGTAGCCAGAACCTCTATAACACCGTCGCCTATCTCGATAATGGAAACATCGAAGGTACCGCCTCCAAGGTCATAAACCATTATCTTCTGCTCGCTCTCGTTATCCAGACCGTATGCCAGCGCCGCTGCTGTAGGCTCGTTAATGATACGCTCTACCTCAAGTCCCGCGATCTTGCCGGCGTCCTTGGTGGCCTGTCTCTGCGCATCGTTGAAGTATGCGGGAACAGTGATAACCGCCTGAGATACCTTCTCGCCCAGATAGCTCTCCGCGTCAGCCTTAAGCTTCTGCAGGATCATGGCCGAGATCTGCTGAGGTGAATATCTCTTGTCGTCGATAGAACGGCCGTGGTCAGTACCCATATCCCTCTTTATGGAAGCTATGGTACGGTCCGCATTCGTTACCGCCTGTCTTTTAGCCGGCTCTCCCACAAGCCTTTCACCGTTCTTGGTAAATGCAACTACAGAGGGTGTCGTCCTGGCGCCTTCCTGGTTTGCTATGACTGTGGGCTTTCCGCCTTCCATGACTGCTACGCAGCTGTTTGTAGTTCCTAAATCAATTCCTATAATCTTGCTCATATCCTTATCCTCCTTAGATTAATTGTCTTTCTTATTGCACTACACTTACCATGGAGTGCCTTACTACTGAACCTCTGTATGTATATCCCTTTTGAAGCTCCTTTGCTACTGTGCCGGACTCGAACTCATCGCTCTCCTCCTGCATCACCGCATTGTGGATGTCGGGGTCAAAGGGTTTGCCTACCGCCTCGATCGGCTTTACATCTATATTTTCAAGCTCCGTCATAAGCTGCTTGTAGACCATTTCCATGCCTTCCATGAAGGGATCCTTCTTCTCTTCACCGCCGGCACTGTTGTCAGCCATGCCCAAAGCCCTTTCAAAATTGTCAACGACCGGAAGGATCTTCTCTATGACGCTCTTCGCTCCCGTTTCGAACATCATCTCCTTCTCCTTATCGGTCCTTTTGCGGAAGTTTTCAAATTCCGCCATGAGCCTTACGTGTTTGTCGTTAAGCTCCGCTATCTTTTCATCCCTGGGGTCCTTTTTCTTCTTCTTTTCCTTCTTCTTGGGTGCCTCCTCCTTCCTGGGCTCCTCAGCTTCCCCGGCCTTTTTGGCCTCAGCCTCCTCTGCCTTTTCCTCCGGCTCCTTTTCGGCCTCCTCTTCGGGAGCGGCCTCTCCGGCTGTCTCTTCCGGCTCTTCTATCTTGATATCTTCCACTTCCTTTTCTTCCTCTTTGTCGTCAAACAGGTTTATTATCATCTAAGTTCACCTCTATTCCTCTTTTTTCTTATATAATGTATCGAGCTGCTCCTGCAGGGTCTTCAGCGTTTTTGCCACCTTCAGGTAATCCATCCGCTTGGGTCCTATGATACTCATCATCCCCCGCATTCCCTCTTCCAGCTCGTAGGTTGCCGTCACTACTGAGCAATCCTTCATCGAGTCAAAGGGCGACTCGCTTCCGATGTAAACCTGAATACCGTGTCCCTGACTTTCCTCTCCCTCGTTCAGCTTTGAAAGGGAGTCGCTGACAAGCTCGGAGAGCTGGTTCTTTTCTTCCAGAACATTTATTATCTCACTTGCCTTGCTGTTGTCCGCCAGCTCGGGATACTTGAAAATGTTATTTGCTCCCGAGGTATAGATCTCAAGATTTTCATCCGCCCTTATGGCATCCGCTACAGCATCTATGACCGAGCCTACCACATCCGAATGGATACCTGCCTGTTCCTTCATAAGGGTTATCAGCCCTAAATTTATCTCCTCCAGCGAAAGCCCGTTCAAATGAGTATTCAGCAGCAGGTTTAGCTTAAGTATCGTATCGTCGTCCAGCGGCTGGTCTGTGGAGATCATCTTATTCTTGAGGATATTTCCCTCCACCACTATGACCGCCAGTATGGTATTTTCCTCCACCTTGGAAAGCTGTATAAATTTAAGCTTATTTCTATGTATCTGTGGAGCGGATATCATAGCCGCGTAGTTCGTATTGCTGGCCAGAAGCCTCGCCACCTGCTTCAGAAGCTCCGAAAGCTGATCCGCCTTCTGCACGACCATCTCGTGCATATCAGAAACTTCCTTTTCCCTGTCGGCCATCATCCTGTCTACGTAGAAGCGATAGCCTTTATCGGAAGGAATTCGCCCTGCCGAGGTGTGGGGCTGTAAAATGTAGCCCATCTCCTCCAGGTCGGACATTTCATTTCTTATCGTTGCGGAGCTTAAGTTCATATCCTCGTACTTGGATATCGTCCTCGACCCAACAGGCTCTCCGGTTTCCAGGTAGTTCTTGATGATCGCTTCCAGTATCTTGGTTTTCCTATCGCTTAATTCCATAAAGCTCTTACCCCTTGAATTAAGGAACTGTTACAAAATAACCTGAACAGTTCCTAAAACTTCTCGATAGGTTTTTATTTTGTGTTAGCACTCATTAAAATCGAGTGCTAATTACTATGTGATTAAGATACACCCATGTTTTGTTTTTGTCAACATTGATTCCTGGAAATATTTTTTGATTTTTTTGTGAACAAGACGTGCACTTTAAAAAGATGGGCCGGGAACCCCTCTGCCCATGCTGGACAGAAGCGGGCTCTCACTTGAGAACCCAGAACTCCACATCCCAGAGCTGGCGGCCCGTGCGAAGCGTAAGCGTATCCGCAAGGCGGTATTTCTGCTGAAGGTCCCCGGCGGTAAAGACCTCGTCCGCCTCATAATCGGGAATATAGGTCACCAGAGAATACTCACCGTTCACTACCTTAGACAGAATCTCTTTTCTGTAATTCAGATGCTGCTCAAAGATATCCTTGGCATAGGGAAAATATTTTTGAGCCGGCTGCGATTCCATATATTTATTATAGAACTTTTCGGAAACCACAAAGGGCTGTCCCGAATTATAGATATACTGCCCCTCCTCTATTCCGTAATAGGCCAAAAGCGGATACAGGTACTCCTCTCCGTCGGAATATTCCTCCGTATAGGCCCGTGCCCGGTTCCAGGCCGCGTAATCCCCGTCGTCCATGGGAGTTTTGGGGAGACGCTGCTCTACCCTCATTATCGTAAAGCCTGCCATCAGCACATATGAAAGGAGCACGGCGGTCAGAATATATTTTTTCCGGGATTGAGTCCCGGCATCCAGATAGAGCCCGGAGAGTTTTTCCAGCATTATAAGCGCTCCGACAACAAGAGCCGGAATAAAGAGCTCCAGATAGTATGACAGCCAGGCTCCCCCATTCTTGCCAAGATAGCCGACAAGGCAGATTCCCGATACCACAAGGTGAATGAACATCAGTACGTCCGCCCTGGTATATTTCCTTTTTACCGCGGAAGCTATAACTCCGACAGTCTCGGCAAGGAAGAAGAACAAAAACAGGCCGCCCACCGACATTATCTGCTGAAGATTGTAGTCCCCCGAGGTGACCTTCACACCGTTTTTAGTCACATGACCCGCAACTCCGGAGCCTGGCCCCTTCGCCAGATATATGGTATATGTCCAGAAAAGCGGACAGGTCAGTGTTATGACCAGTGCCAGCGCCGCCGCCAGTATGGCGCAGTCCAGCACGTATTTGAAGGCAGTCCTTCTTTCATATATGAAGAGATAGATAAATACCGTCCCTGCCACCAGCAGAAAATACTGTTTGGTGAAAAAAGAGGCCAGCGTGAGCACTGCGCAGACCATGGCCTTATATTTAAAGTTGTCCAGAAGCAGGACATACAGTGTTATCATCATGAACATCAGCGCCATACTGTCCGGCACGGCGTTGACAAAGCCGTATCTCCAATGGCAGACCAGCAGAAAAAGAAAGGCGCAGACCGGAGCTGTCAGAGAGCGGCTGTACCTTCTCACTATTTTGGCCGCAAAGATCCCCGAGACCAGCATACTGATAAAGGTGACTATATAATGTATCAATACTATATTTACCGGAAGAACGGCCGCGATAAGTGCGGTAACGCAGGAATACAGAGGGCCGTATAGATAGATGAACCCGGGGAGCTCTCCGCTCAATGAGGAAAGTCTGTAGGGGTTCTCACCGCTCATGAAAACACGGGTAAGCAAAACGTTGGCCGCCTCCCTGTATTCATTGGGAATGTCGGCGTCGGCCAGAGTGTGTACCATAAGCTCTGCAATAAAATACACGCAGTAGATTAAAACGGGGATGCACAGCAGATTAATTTTATTCGCAAAAAACTGCCGGACTTTACCCTGTCCGGCAGCATTTTTATTTTCGGATATACCCATCTTACTCAGATATCAAAATCTCCTGTAACATCATCTGCTACATAGTAAACCTTGGACTCTTCTATCTTAACATAGAAGGTAACGTTCTTGAGCTCAGATTCCTTTTTGCCGAGGTCATTTGTCCAGATCTCCTTGAATCTGTTCTCGATATCAGCTGCATTGACGTCCCTGTTATTGAACTGAACTACAAGGTTTGTCTCAGACTTTGCAGCCGCCTTCTTTGTTGCGGGGGCCTTTGCTTCAGTTTTCTTTGCCGTTGCAGCCTTCTCGGTCGTCTTCTTGGCTGCAGCCGTCTTCTTTGCAGGTGTCTCCTTCTTTTCTGCAGCTGTCTTTGCTGCGGGTTTTTCTTCTGTCTTCTTAGCTGCTACTTCCTTCTTTTCTGTTTCCTTCACTTCCTTCTTGCTCTCCTCACTCTTTTTTTCTACAGCCTTCGCTGTCATCTTCTTAGCAGTCTTCTTAGCCTCCTCAGCAGCAGATGCCGCTTCAGCCGCAGAAGGCGCTATAGCTCTTTTAAGTGTTGCCATAACTTACTCCCTCCCCTAAAGATCTGTTATGCAGAACAGTATCTTAGTGAAATAATACTTTAATAGGAAAAATATATATCAACTCCCTGACAATGTCAACAAATCTGCCTTTTTTTATAGGATTCAAACCTCGAAGACATACCAGCCCAATTCCCTTCCCTCTATCAGCGCCCGGTCTTTTTTTCTGAAGCCCAGCCCTTCGGCGAAGCGTATTGACCCGGTATTTTCATCGGCTATAAACGCATTGAGCTTCCTGCTCCCGTACTTCTTCACGGCATATTCGATGATGGCCTTCATTACTTCCGTAGCGATACCCTTGTGCTGATATTCCCGGGAAAGCATATAGCCGACTTCCAGATCCTCATAGCCGTCTCTGTGTGTGATCCCGGCTCTGCCTATAAACCTCTCCGTCTCCCTGTCCAGTATTACCCAGATACCATAGCCGTAAAAACCGTACATGGACTCGATATACATCTTCTCAAATTCTTCTTCCTCATTCCGGTCCTCACAGAGCGGCGGGATATAGTCGGCCAGTCCGGGCTCCGCGTAGAGCCTGTACAGATCGTCAATATCCTCCAGCGTAAGCTCCCGCACTATGGTCCTTTCGGTTTCCAATATGGTCCATGGAATATGCCTCGCGCGCTCATACATTTTTATTACAAAATCCGCGTCCACCTCGTCAAAGCCCTGGATCATGCACTGAGCGTCCCAAAATTCCGCGTCAGAAAGCTCTCCATCGGCAAAGGCCATATAACCCGTCCCGGACAACCGCGCCTTTTCCGCCCCACAGAGGCAGTCGGAGATGATGTAGTCATTTCCTCCAAGTGCACAGTCCCGGACAGAAGCCTGGTCAAAGAAGCGCTCAGGAATCCCCATGACCTCCAGCTCCTTCACGAGCTCAGAAAGATACGGATAGTCCTGCTTTTCCAATATGAAGATTATATTTGAGGGAAGCTGTCTTTTCATTGAAAATACACAAATAGCACCCGCCTTTCGACGGGTGCTACCTTAATAACCTTTCTATCAGGCCTTATTCTCAGAACCAAGAACGTTTATTATCTTGTCGTGAACGATCTCTTTTACATATGTACGTCCATCTGCAAGGTACTGTCTGGGATCGAAGTGGTCGGGATGAGCTACGAGGTGCTCACGAATTCCGGCTGTCATTCCAAGTCTTAAATCGGAATCGATGTTGATCTTGCAGACCGCACCCTTTGCAGCCTCTCTCAACTGATCCTCGGGGATACCGATGGCATCGGTAAGAGCTCCGCCCTTCTCGTTGATTATCTTAACGTACTTCTGAGGTACGGAGGATGAACCGTGGAGAACGATGGGGAAGCCGGGAAGTCGTCTTGCAACCTCCTCAAGGATATCCAGACGAAGCTTGGGATCTGTGCCGGGCTTGAACTTATATGCGCCGTGGCTGGTTCCGATAGCGATAGCAAGAGAGTCAACGCCGGTCTTCTTAACGAACTCCTCAACCTGATCGGGATCTGTGAACATTGCCTTGTCATCCGCAACCTTGACCGCATCCTCGATACCTGCCAGCGTTCCGAGCTCTGCCTCTACAACGGCTCCCTTTGAATGTGCGTAATCGGCAACCCTCT
>JAFTEI010000076.1 GCA_017453965.1 Lachnospiraceae bacterium | reverse complement strand
TGCACAAATCTCTATTTTTCGCCCATGTGTGCCATCATCCTTTTTGGCTACCTCGTATCCATCGCGATCTATAAAAAGAACTTCAAGCTCCCGCTATTGCTCATAGCGGCATACGGCATCGTCACCTTTGCCACTGTGGCCCTGCTGGGAGGCTTTTCTCCGGTCTTTGAAAATATGGGTGTCGGCGCAGGCAAATACGGGCTCAACTTAAACTCCTTCTTCAATCCGTCGGAGTTTCCGCGCCAGAGCTGGTCAGCCTTTTTATACGATATGCCCTTTTATAACCGCGGGCAGCTCCGGGGCCTCTACTGGGGGCTGGGCTGTTTCATACTGGTCCTTATATCGGCCTTTGCCTTTTTTGAGATTCCTTCATTAAAGGAGAAGCTTAAAGTGAAGGGCCCCATTGTCGTTGCCCTCGCCGTCAGCCTTGCAACGGCGCTTATCGTATCCACCATTCCCATAATCACCTTCGGGGACAAGGTGCTGCTTAATATCAAGCTGCCCTTCGCAATAGAATATTTATGGGCCTCCTTCAGAGCCAATGGGCGCTTCGCCTGGGTCATTACCTATATAGTGATGATTGCCGCGGCCATAGTCCTGGCCCGCCTGTCGAGGACCCATAAGAAGCTGGCCTGCGCCGTGGTGCTCCTTTGTATAACGGTGCAGCTAGCGGATATCAGGCCCTATCTGGCCTTAAAGCACGAGGCTTTCTTTCCCTATGAATATGTGCCGAGTCCCATGAATGAATCCGACTTCTGGCTGGCAGTGGCGGATAACGAAGATATCCATCACTTCGTCTTCTCCTCCACAGAGAGCAGGACAGACAACAAGATCTTCTTCTACATTGCCAACTGGGCTACCGATCACGATATAACCCTGAATGACTTTTATTTTTCGCGCTATCTTGACCACGAACTTTTCGCTGATAATCTGCGTGATTACCTGGCCTCTCCGGATGGCTGCGTCTTCCTCTTCTCCAAAGCGGACGCCTCAGAATATATGCCGGAGGGTTTAAATTACTACATACAGGACGGATATATCGTCGGCAGCAAACACACCATAGAAGGCTTTGACGCAATAGGGCGTCAGGACGTTCTTGACTTTATCGCCTCAAAGGGCGACGAGGTAGTTTTCTAAAAAATGAAAAAATTATTTGTGCGTCTCTATTTTTTTGTGATGTTTCTTTTTATGTACCTTCCGATAATCGTGCTTATCGGGCTGTCCTTCAATGCGTCGAGGGCCCGCACGGTATGGGGCGGCTTTACGCTGGAGTGGTATGCTGAGCTGTTTCAGGATTCGGTACTCCTGACCTCACTTTTTAATACCCTGTCCATTGCCCTTATATCCGCGGCAGTCTCGACCCTCATAGCCGTTCCCGCCGCAATAGGCCTTCTGGCTATGAAGCGGCGCCATGCCTCCGTAATACAGAACTTCGGAAACATTCCAATGCTAAATCCTGACATCGTTACGGGAATAATCCTCATGCTCCTCCTGTCTTCGGCAATGAAGCTGGGCTATGTGAGCATACTTCTGGCGCACATAACCTTTAATATACCCTATGTACTCTTAAGTGTGCTGCCCTCCCTGAAAAAGGTTAACATAAGTATATTTGAGGCTGCCCGGGACCTCGGAGCCGGAAGCCTCTATGCCTTTATTAAGGTGGTGCTGCCGGAGATAATGCCCGGGATCTTAAGCGGCTTTTTCATGGCGATCACCCTCTCGATGGACGACTTCGTAGTAACCTATTTTACCCGTGGAGCCGGAATAGATACCCTGTCCACCCTGGTCTACGGGCAGCTCAAGCGGGGCATAAAGCCCGAGATGTACGCCCTCTCCAGCGTGATTTTCATAACAGTGCTCCTGGCCCTGGTGGCGTTTAATATCCTGTCCTCAGCAAGCGAGCGTGGCAGCTATGAGGGCAGTAAAGCAAATATTACAGGGGACAAAACCCCTTTGATAAAGGAGGAAGAGAAATGAAGCGTAAGGTTTCCCTTTCCCTGACCCTGATACTCGGCCTAAGCCTTGCTTTAACCTCCTGCGGCAGCGCAGGCGAATCCGCTTCCCCCGACAAAAGCGCGAAGGACAACAATACCATCATAGTCTTAAATTACGGTGAATACATAGACCGCTCTGTCCTCGACGATTTCTACGACGAGACCGGGATAAAGGTCCTCTATGAGGAGGCCACCACTCCTGAGGAAATGTACGCCAAGTATATGGGCGGGGCAATAGACTATGACCTTATCTGCACCTCGGACTACATGGCCGAAAAGCTTAAAAATGAGGGCGAGCTCTTAGAGATGGACTTTGACAGCTTTGAATATTTCGACAATATCGATGAGCGCTATATGGAGATGGCGGCCGCCTTCGACCCCGAAAACAAGTACTGTCTCCCCTACTTCTGGGGCACGGTGGGTATCCTCTATGACTCGGAGCGGGTACACGGGGAGATCGACAGCTGGGAGGTGCTCTTTAACGGGGAATATTCCGGAGAGATCATCATGCAAAACAGCATAAGGGACGCCTATATGTGCGCCCTTAAATACCTGGGCTACTCCTTAAACACCACCGACCGCGACGAGCTCCTAGAGGCCCAGCAGCTTCTGCTGGATCAGAAAAAGGACGTGGAGGC
>JAFTEI010000075.1 GCA_017453965.1 Lachnospiraceae bacterium | reverse complement strand
TATAGGCCTGTTTCAAATCTCCTGACATATAAGCTTGGAGTACCAGTAGCCGGAATCCTTGATGATCCGCTCCTGGGTACGGTAGTCGACATAGACCAGACCGAAGCGCTCCTTATAGCCGTCGGCCCACTCGAAGTTGTCCAGGAGGGACCAGTGGAAGTAGCCCCTGATGTCGGCCCCGTCCTTTTTGGCCCTTTCGAGGGCAAGGAGGTATCTTTCGGTAAAATCTGTCCTCTCGGGATCGTGGACCCTGCCGTCCAGCGAAACCACGTCGCAGCAGGAGATCCCGTTTTCGGTAATATAAAAAGGCAGTTTATAGCGCTCATAGAGGAACCTGGGCCCCCAATAGAGGGCTTCCGGCGTTATCGGCCAGCCAATGGCCGTTCTGGGGAAACCATCGTAACGACTGACCGCTTCGGGCTCCCCGTCTTCCCCGGCTCTTACCTCGTAACCGTTATAAATGTTCTGTCCGTAAAAATCAATAGGCTGGGAGATAAGCTTAAGGTCGTCGTCTGTGATCTCCGGCAGAAAGCGCTCGTATTTTTTAAGCCCGTCTTCGGGATATTTTCCGAAAACGATGGGATCTGACCACCAGGCCACGCTCCAGGCCCAGTCCTCCAGGTCGGGGGCTCCGAAATAGAGCTTTTTGGCCGCCGCTACATCCTCCGGAGAATCGGTCGAAGGATAGGCCACGCTGCCGGTAGGGGCAACTCCGATTATAAGCGGCTGCTTTGCCTTTTCCCTGAGGCGCTGCACCGCCCGGCCATGGGCTTTAAGGGCATTGTGCCCCATCTGCAGAGTCTCTTCGGGGGTACGCTTCGCCCCCGGAGCGTGGACTCCCCGCACGTAGCTCAGGCCTATGAAGCATTGGGGCTCATTTATCGTGAAAAAGTGCTTCACCCTGTCGGAAAACCGCTCGGAGAGAAGAGCGGCATAATCGCCGAACCATTCCACGATGTCGGGGTTGAGCCAGCCGCCGCGCTTATATATTTCATAGGGCAGCTCCCAGTGGAAGACCGTGAGCCAGGGCTCTATGCCGGCCTCCACCATGGCGTCAATTAACCGGTTGTAAAAATCTATCCCTTCTTCGTTCACCCTGCCGAAGCCATCAGGCAGCACCCGGGCCCAGTTGACGGAGAAGCGGTAATTCTTTATCCCGAGCTCCTTCATTATAGCTATATCCTTCTGATACAGCTCATAGTGGTTGCAGGCCCTGTCGCCGTTCTGGTCGTCGTAAACCCGCCCCTGGTCATGCGAAAATACATCCCATATAGTCTTACCGGCTCCATGCTGGCCGGCGGCTCCCTCTATCTGGTAGGAGGCCGTTGCAACCCCCCAGGTAAAATCCTTATCAAACATAAACGTTTCCTTCCTTCTTTCTTCAAAGTGGGTTATCCCCAGTAATAGCTGACTTATAGCTCGTAGCTGCTATTCTTATATTATAGTAAATATAACATTAGCCCAAAACCACGCGAACTTCCACCTTATTTTTGCCAGTAACGGGCGTTATTACAGTTCCTTCTATGGCTTTTCCATCCACAGTTATGGATTCGACGCCCTTTTCGACGCCCTTCGGATTTTCGATCTCTATATGATAGACCACGCCCCTGTAGGTCCTGTCGACGCTGTAGCCCCTGACATCCGAGGGAATACAGGGGTCGATGGACAGCCCCTCCAGGGTGGGCTGGATCCCGAGGATATACTGGCTTATCGCCGTAAAGGTCCAGGCCGCCGTGCCCGTGAGCCAGCTGTTCTTGCCCTCTCCGAAGGTGGGAGCATCACAGCCCGCCACCATCTGGCAGTATGCGTAGGGCTCCGTCCTGTGTATCTCACTCTTTTCCTCGAGGTAGACCGGACAGGTCTTCTTAAACACCTCAAACGCCCTGTTTCCGTGGCCTACGACGGTCTCCGCGCAGGTGATCCAGGGGTTGTTGTGGCAGAAGATTCCGGCATTCTCCTTGTAGCCCGGCGGATAGGAGGAAATCTCGCCAAGCTCCACGTGGTAGCGCGTATATGCGGGCTGGAGGAGGACAATACCGTATTCGGTGTCCAACCGTTCCTCCACGCTCTTTAGGGCCTTTAAAGCCTTGCCGTCGTCCAGGCCCACCCCGGCCATGACACACATGCCCTGGGGCTCTATATATATCTGTCCCTCCTCGTTCACATGGCTGCCAACCGGATTGGACTTTGCATCGTAGGCACGGATGAACCAGTCGCCGTCCCAGCCCGCGGCCTTGATGCTGGATATCATTTTTTTCACGGAAGCTAAAACCTTTTCGGCCTCCTCCTCAAGGCCCAGATGCGTGCAGATATCGGCATATTCGCGGCCGTATTTTACGAACATTCCGGCAATAAAGACGCTTTCCGCCACGGGTCCCTCACTGGGGCCGAAGGTCTGGAAGCTCTCGCCCGGCTCCTCCGAAAAGCAGTTTAAATTCAGGCAGTCGTTCCAGTCTGCGCGTCCAATGAGTGGAAGACCGTGGGGTCCCTTATGTGTTTCAGTGAAATTAAAGCTGCGGCGCAGGTGCTCCATAAGGGGTACGACCTTCGAAAAATCGCTGTCAAAGGCGCATTTCTCGTCCAGGATCGAGAAATCCCCGGTCTCCCGGATATAGGCACTCGTGCCGGCGATAAGCCACAGAGGGTCGTCGTTGAAGCCTCCGCCGATGTCGGCATTGCCCTTTTTAGTAAGCGGCTGGTACTGGTGATAGGTGCTGCCGTCCTCAAACTGCGTATTTGCTATATCAATTATACGCTCACGGGCCCTTTCGGGAATGAGGTGGACAAAGCCGAGGAGATCCTGACAGGAGTCCCTGAAGCCCATTCCGCGGCCCATACCGCTTTCAAAATAGCTGGCGCTGCGGCTCATGTTGAAGGTGACCATGCACTGGTACTGGTTCCAGATATTGACCAGACGGTTGAGCCTTTCGTCACCCGTTTTGACGGTATAGGCGGACAGGAGAGTGTTCCAGTACTCCTTCAGCTCCTCAAAGGCCGCATCGACCTGCTCGTCTGTCCTGTATTTGGAGAGAAGCTCATGGGCGGGCTTCTTGTTTATGACGTTGGGAGCGGTGAATTTTTCACTGACCGGGTTCTCGCAGTAGCCCAACACGAACACGAAGCTTTCGCTTTCTCCGGGGGCCAGAGTCGCCTTTAAATGGTGGCTTCCAATGGGCTGCCAGCCGTGGGCGATGCTGTTGCGGCTCCTGCCCTCAAGGACCGCCTCAGGGTTGGCGAAACCGTTATATAGGCCGATAAAGGCCTCCCGGCTCGTATCGAACCCCTCTATGGGCCTGTTTACGGAGTAGACTGCAAAGTGATTGCGCCTTTCCCTGTATTCCGTCTTGTGGTAAATGGTGCTGTTCTCCACCTCTACCTCGCCGGTAGAGAAATTCCGCTGGAAATTGGAGCTGTCGTCAGCCGCATTCCACAGGCAGAATTCTATAAAGCTGAAAAGATCTACCTCCTTTTTGCCGGAGGACCTGTTGGTAAGCGTTATCCTGTTTATCTCGCAGGAGTCATTGACCGGCACAAAGGCCAGCAGAGAGGCCTCGAGACCGTTTTTTACCGAGGTTATACGGGTGTAGCCAAGTCCGTGGCGGCAGGAATATTCATCCAGCGGCGTCTGGGTAGGCTGCCAGCCGGGATTGAAGATCTCTTCCCCATCCTTAATATAGTAATAACGTCCGCCGGAATCCAGGGGACAGTTATTGTAGCGGTATCTCGTGAGGCGCAGGAGCTTCGCATCCTTATAGAAATCGTAGCCCCCCGCGGTATTGGAGATCAGTCCGAAAAAATCCCTTGTACCGAGATAATTTATCCAGGGAAGCGGGGTCTTGGGTGTGTCTATGACATATTCTTTAGCTTCATCGTCGAAGTGGCCGTACTGCATGATCAGCGTGTCCTCCTTTGTTGTGCTTAATCGTTTTCGTATCAATTATAAGGGGCTGTGTGCAACTTGTAAATCATAAACTGATACTCAGGATAAAAACTGTGTAATTTGTACAAAAATCACCATAAATTCTTGTGAGATACTCCGGGTTGACCAGAGGCCGAAAACGATTTAGAATGAATTTGCGAAAACGTTATCGGACAGTATTGGTGCTGCTGTTTGAGCCTTTGAGCCTGAAAGAGGAAACAGAATGGTTACGATAAAGGATATTTCCCAGAAAAGCGGATATTCACCGGCAACTGTAAGCAAGGCTTTAAACGGCTACGGAGACGTCTCCGCGGAGACTCAGGAAAAGATAAGAAGCATAGCCGAGGAGCTGCATTATCAGCCGAACGCGGCAGCAAGGCTTTTAAAGACCAACAGGTCCCAGAATATCGGAGTGGTCTTTGAGGACGAAACCTTCAGCGGACTTACCCACGGCTACTTCTCGAGAATCTAGAACAGCGCCAAGAACGAGCTGGAGCGCCGGGGCTACGATATAACCTTTATCGGACGCAATATCGGCGGCAGGTCCTTCTTGGAGCACATAAGATACAGGAACTGCGACGGTGTCCTGATCGCCAATGTGGATTTTTCGGCGGAGTCGGTGAGGGAGCTCATCCAAAGCGAGGTGCCCGCGGTGACCATCGACTATATTTTTGACAATGTAAGCGCAGTCATGTCGGACAACGTCGAGGGCTCATACCAGCTTACCAGGCATCTTCTGGAGGCGGGGCACAAAAGGATAGCCTTCATACACGGGGAGCATACCTCTGTGACCGCCAAGAGGCTCTCGGGCTTTTTCAAGGCGCATGCCGAAGCCGGAGTTGCTGCCTCGGACGGATATATATTGGAAGGCCGGTACAACGACACCAGGACCAGCGCCCTCATGACACGAAAGCTCATGGAGCTGCCGACGCCGCCCACGGCCATAATGTATCCCGATGATTTCGCCTATATCGGCGGAATGAATGAGCTGGAGAAGATGAATATAAAGATACCGGAGGACGTGAGCGTCGTGGGCTATGACGGGATAAACCTTTCACAGGTCATAAGGCCGAGACTTACGACCTACAGCCAGGACGCGGAGATGATCGGCAGCGAGTCCGGCAGGAAGCTGGTCGAGATGATCGAGCAGGGCAGAGGTGCAGTAGCGGAGCAGATCCTGGTATCGGGACGGCTCATAAAGGGAAACAGCGTAAAAGAATTAAAGAAATAAATCGAGTAGGGGATGCTTTTCCCCCTACTCGTCCGCGGGGCGGCGTTTGGCCGCAAGGCCAATAATTTCCTTACGCCGCCCCTGCGATATTACAGATGATGATCGCCACAACGGGCGTTATCATATAACAAAAAAGGTTTTTTGAAGGAGGAATGAAAAATGAAAAAAGCAGTAAGAATGATAATGTCACTCGTTCTTACGGCAGCCATGGCAATCTCCATGACGGCCTGTGGTTCTTCCGCAGCAGCTCCTGCAGCGGATACGGCAGCTCCGGCGGCCGAAAGCACAGAGGCAGCGGACGCTGGCGCAGCGGACACCGGTGCGGCAGAAGCTGCGGCTCCGGCAGCCAGCAGTGAAGCTGCGGGAAAGGTCTTCAATATCTATTGCTGGAACGAGGAGTTTAAGTCGAGAGTAGAGGCACATTATCCCGGCTACGAGGCTGTGGACGCCACAAGCGGCAAGATCGGCGATGTTACGGTCAAGTGGGTGATCACTCCCAACCAGAACAACGCTTACCAGAATTTCCTGGACGAATCACTCTTAAATCAGGAAAATGCGGCTCCCGACGACAGGATCGACATGTTCCTTATCGAGGCCGACTACGCTCTTAAATATGTAGATACCGAGTATACGCTTCCTGTAAAGGATCTTGGGATCACTGACGAAGAGCTTGCAAATCAGTATAAGTACACAAAGGACATCGTTACGGACTCCAACGGAGTGCTCAAGGGCGTTTCGTGGCAGGGCTGTCCCGGTGTCATGATCTACAACCGCGAGGCTGCAAAGGAGATCTTCGGCTCCGACGATCCCGAGACAGTACAGGCAAAGGTCAAGGATTGGGATACCTACAACGCTACCGCAAAAGAGGTCAAGGCAAAGGGCTACAGCATGACTTCATCCTTCTGCGACCCCTATCGTGTATTCTCAAACAATGTTTCCGGCCCCTGGGTACAGGATGGCAAGATCGTTATTGACAAGAACATCGAAAAGTGGACAGAGCTCTCCAAGGAATGGGTTGACGCGGGCGAGACCAACACCTATGAGCTTTGGGATTCCAATACCTGGGCAAAGGGCTTCTATC
>JAFTEI010000005.1 GCA_017453965.1 Lachnospiraceae bacterium | reverse complement strand
GTCTCCTCCGGCATATACCGCCTCCTTGGAGGTGGCGCCGTTTTCCTCGTTAGCCACTATACATTTGCGCCTGTTGGTCTCAAGACCCTTTGTAGTCGAAGAAATAAGCGGATTGGGGCTGGTTCCGAGGGACATGATCACAGTGTCGCACTCAATTTCATACTCCGAACCCTTGATCTCCACGGGCGAACGTCTGCCGGATTCGTCGGGCTCTCCCAGCTCCATCTTAATTACTCTTATACCCTTTACCCAGCCGTTTTCATCCTCCAGTATCTCCACCGGATTGGTGAGCAGGTCGAATACGATGCCCTCCTCCTTTGCATGGTGGACCTCCTCGGCCCTGGCGGGTAGCTCGGCCTCCGAACGGCGGTAAACTATATGCACCTCGGCACCCAGCCTCAAGGCTGTACGGGCCGCGTCCATTGCAACGTTTCCTCCTCCGACAACCACTACCTTCTTGCCCCTTGCTATAGGCGTATCGTAGTCGTCCCTGTAGGCCTTCATAAGGTTGTTCCTGGTGAGGAACTCATTGGCGGAATATACTCCTAGAGCCTGCTCTCCGGGAATGTTCATGAAACGGGGAAGTCCGGCGCCGGACGCGATATATACCGCGTCGAAGTCCTCCTTTTCCATGAGCTCGTCGATGGTCACTGCCTTTCCGATGACCACATCGGTCTCTATCTTAACTCCCAGGGCGCGGACATTCTCCACCTCGGGCTCCACTACCTTGTCCTTGGGCAGACGGAATTCGGGTATGCCGTAGACCAGAACTCCCCCAGCCTTGTGAAGGGCCTCAAAAATTGTAACATCATAGCCCAGCTTAGCCAGGTCACCGGCACAGGTAAGGCCCGAAGGACCTGAACCTATAACTGCCACCTTCTTACCCTTCTTGGGTACATCGACCGTAGGCTTAATATTGTTTTCCCTTGCCCAGTCGGCCACAAATCTTTCGAGCTTTCCTATCGAGACGCTGTCTCCCTTTATACCCCTGACGCAGACGCCCTCGCACTGGCTTTCCTGGGGGCAGACCCTTCCGCATACCGCGGGAAGGGCGCTGGACTTGGCTATTATCTTTGCCGCCTCTTCAAAATTGCCGTTCTTAACCTCGCTTATAAAAGCGGGAATATTGATGGAGACCGGACAGCCCTCGACGCAGCGGGGGTTCTTGCAGTTAAGGCAGCGTGTCGCCTCGTCCATAGCCTCCTCTTTATTGTAGCCCAGGCATACCTCGTCAAAATTCCCGGCACGCACCTTCGGATCCTGTTCCCTTACAGGTATGCGTTTCATCATATCTACAGCCATTTTAATTCTCCTTTATTCAATGGGGCCTTATTCTTATCCCCGGTAATGCATTGTTTATAGTACTCGAAAGCTACACCGCTTACTTTAATCGCAGTGTGCGCCCTTGTGGGTATCTCCCTCCTCCAGGGCGAGCATGGCCCTCCCCTCGTCGGTCTTGTAGAGCGCCATCCTCTTCATTGCCTGGTCAAAATCCACCTTAAAGCCGTCGAACTCAGGTCCGTCTACGCAGGCAAACTTGACCTCGCCTCCGACCATGAGCCTGCAGGCTCCGCACATTCCAGTTCCGTCCACCATTATGGGGTTCATGGAAACTATTGTGGGAATTCCCAGCTGCTCTGTCAGCTTGCAGACAAATTTCATCATTATCATGGGACCTATAGCCACGCATACGTCATATTTCTTTCCCTGATTCTCCACCAGGTCCTTTAAAACGTCGGTTCCCATGCCCTTGCGGATGTACGACCCGTCGTCCGTGGTGATGAACACGTGCTCCTTCCCGGCTATATCGTACATCTCCTGCTCATATATCAGAGTATCCTTATTCTTGGTGCCTATTATGACGTCGCACTCCAGACCGTGTTCAAAGAACCATTTCACCTGAGGGTAGACCGGCGCGGTTCCGAGACCTCCGGCTACGAACACATATTTCTTCTTCTTGAGCTCCTCGATGTCCTCACTGACAAATTCGGAGGGCTGGCCCAGGGGACCCGTTACGTCCATGAAGCTGTCCCCGGTCTGTAGAGAGGCCATCTTCACTGTGGCGACTCCCAGGACCTGGAATACGACGGTGATCGTTCCCTCAGCTCTGTCGTAATCCGCAATGGTCAGGGGTATGCGCTCACCTGTCTCGTCCTGGCGGACGATCAGAAACTGACCCGGCTGACAGGAGGCTGCGACCCGGGGCGCTTCAATGACCATACGATAGATTTTTTCAACTAACTTTTCCGCTTTCCTGATCTTAAACATACAATCTTTCTCCTACTTGATTTTCAGCATTTCCCTAAAATCGAGCAGGCGAAACTATTCGCTCTGCTCGTCCGCGGGGCGGTGTCCGGCGCAAGCCGGAAATTTCCTTACGACGCCCCTGCGATAAAACACAATGCATTTTAATACAATTTATGTTTTAATGCAATAAAACCTGCGTCTTAAGAACACACAAAATAAGACACATGCGAGGAGCGACACGATAAACGACAGCTTAAAGAAGAAGGGCGGCTCATAGAAAACCGTCACGCTGTCATCTCCCGCGGGCAGGGCTATCCTCAGCCGCCCACCGTCGCCCTTTGAGACCTGAAGCTCCGTCCCGTCTGAGAGATAGGCCTTGTAGCCTGCGTAATATATCCTCTTTATATCCGCAAAGGTGTCTCTCTCGGCCCTGTAATCGAAGGTCACATCCGAGCTGCCCACCATATAGCCCGTAATGTCGGCCTCCGAGGAGTTCTCCTCCAGGGCGCTGCCGCTGTAGCCCACCGGCACATAGTCCTTGTAATTCCCCTCCTGTACGCCTGCTCCGAAGGCATCCATATAATTCTCATCGGCCTTAAGGTCCGAATCGAAGGTAAAGACGCAGTAAAATACGGCTGCCACCGTAAGTGCGGTCATTATCGCATATCTGTTTTTGCGGAACAGCTCATAGCCAAAGAGGGATATGACGCCGGCCAGGAGAATGAAGGTCTCCCCCAGCATCCTGAACCTCGTCGGAAACTGGAACTGGCTCACAAAGCGGTTTAAGGGCCCAAACTTCTGCAAGGTCTGCCAGGGAAACCAGGTCACGGACATAAACATAAGGACAATTCCGAGAATGAGGGACAGAACTCCGGCCTTCTCAATTACGTTCTTTCTCTTTTTAAATATCGAGAAATATACGGCCATCCCCAGAAGGATGAAGCCGACAGCCCCAAGGGTCAGGGAACACTCGTTAAAGATGCCGAGGCTCACCTTGTTGGAGGAATGGGCTCCCTTCCCCGCAAAGAGCATGAAGAGCTGGGCCGGAAAGACTGCGCTCTCCGAAAAATTCATGGTTCCAAGGGTCGTGGACAGAGCCAGGTCGGAATACCTGTAATGATACAAAAAGGGCAGGATGAACCACAGGTTCAGGGCAAGAGACCAAAGGCCCGCATAGATAAAGGGCAGGACCCGCCCCTCCTTTATAAGCTTCGGCACAAGGCAGAGGCAGACCACAGCGATTAGGCAGACCGCAAAAACCGAGCTTATGATATGAGAGTTTATAAGCCCCGTCATGGCCGCAACCAGATAGGGCCACCTGCGCTTATCCCCTGCCACTGTCTCATAGAGCCCCAGGAAAAGTATAGGCAGAAAGACGAAAGAGAGTATCTCCCCTATGGCGTTCCTGTAGGCTATGAGCTCTATCCTGTAGGGAAGGGCGGTATAGAGCACCATGAAAAGGAGGGCAAAGTCCCTCCTGGAGCTCAGCTTCTTTGCAAAATAGTAGGAGACCGCCATCGTGGAGACATTTATCAATATGATAAAATATTTCCAGGCTACGGCGAGGGAGACTCCCGCGGCCCTTAAAAAAGCTGGGATATACAGGAACGTCTCCGGATACATCGCAGCGAGATATCCCCGGTATTTATTCTGGATAAAATAGATATAGGCGGGAAACTGACCAGCAAAGAGCTCGTTTTTCAGGTTTTCCACCCGGGCCAGGTGATACTGCATATCTCCGCCGTTTTTCGTAAAGCTCCAGTAGCAGGGATAATTTATAAAGACAGCAAAGGCCAGGACGGCAAAGACGATAAGCTTCTCCCTGTCCCCCCTGGCTGTAAAATCCGTCCTGTAGGCCCACAGGATGAAAAGGGCCGAAACGAGAATCAAAAACACAGCCGCCGCTATGGTATCCGTGTAAAATACCCCGTCAGTCCTAAGATAGACGTGCTTTAATGTAAAGCTTCCCTCACCGGGATACAGAAAATCCACGCTGAAGGAATACAGGTCTCCGGGAGCTTCAAAGGACACTGTGCTCAAAAGCTCCTCCTTCGGCAGAAGGAACCGCCCAAAAACGCTGCCCTCATTATTCAGGACCACTGTCGCGTCAGTATCGCCCTGATGGTCTATCTCAAGGTAATAGCGCCCTCCCAGGATATGGATGGCGGGGATCGTGGCTATGACGGCGTCTGACCCGAGCCCCAGGGACTCGTCGATATTTATGACCCCTCCTGAGGAATCGAAGCTCTCCGGCTTGTTCTCAAAGTCGAAGATCATGTAATAGCGCTCATCGTCCATCTGCACCTTGAGAAAGGCCCATAGAAGGATAAGAAATATAAGTGCTGCTTCTACAGCCAGATACTTCCTAAGCTTCATCTCCTGGCAACTACCTCGCCGCTGTCTTTCCAGATGGAATTTTCACTTACAACTCCGCGGACACAGGAGGTCGGATATACGTTGGTGCCCCTTCCGACGACAGTGCCGGGATTTAAAACGCTGTTGCAGCCTATCTCCACGTGGTCACCCAGCATGGCTCCGAATTTCTTTAAGCCGGTCTCGATCCTTTCCCCGCTCCCGAAATCCTTTACGACAACGGGCAGCTTGTCCGCCTTTACGTTGGAGGTGATGGAGCCGGCCCCCATATGCGAATAAAAGCCCAATATCGAGTCTCCGACATAGTTGTAATGGGGAACCTGAACGTGGTTGAAGAGGATAACATTCTTAAGCTCCGTGGAATTTCCCACCACACAGTCATTTCCCACCAGGGCCTTGCCCCTTATGAAGGCTCCCGGTCTGACCTCAGTATTTTCCCCGATTATGCAGGGGCCGGCGATATAATTATTCGGATATATCTTTGCGCTCTTAGCGATCCAGATATCCTCACCCTTTTTTTCATATTTGGAAGGATCCAGGGCCGCTCCGAGCTTAAGTATCAGCTCTCCTATGCCCGACAGCGCCTCCCAGGGGTACTTAAAGCCCCTTAAATAGTCCCCTGCAAGGGTCTCCTTTAGGTCGTATAAATTTTCTATCAGTGCTTTATCCATTTTATTTCTCCTCTAATTAAAGGGATATTGTCCCCGTTCAGATTTGATATGCAGCCCTTAGGAGCTGCCCGGCTTCACTTTGTATTACCTATATTATTTATTTTATTTTTTATCTGCGTCGAAAGATCCTTGCCCCGGATATTTTCTATATATCTGCTGACGTACCTCTCCAGCGTGGCCTTATATTCCTCGGGAGCTATCTCTCCCGACTCCACTCCCGAGAGCCCCTTTTCCCAGCTGGCCGTCATCTCGGGATTTAGCATCGAGGGCATTGTCAGATAGACCACCTCGAAGACCATCTCCCCGAAGGGCTTGGGCGTAAGCACCTGTGTCTTTTTGTTCAGGGCCAGGTAGCCGATACGCACCAGCTTTTCTATTATCCCCGCCCTAGTGGCGCTGGTCCCTATTCCAGAGCCGGTTATCTGGGAGCGCAGCTCCTCATCCTCGATGAGATTTCCCGCGTTCTCCATGGCAAGTATCATGGAGCCCGAGGTATAGCGCTTGGGCGGAGTCGTCTTTCCGGTCTTCAGGTCGAAGCCCTCCTTGTTTACCCCTGTCCCCTTTTTGAGCTTCTCGCTCAGGGCCAGCAGAGCCTTGGGATCGGTATTTAATTCTTCCTCCTCGCCCTCCTCGTTTTCGCTTTTTTTCTTCTTCTTTTCCGGAATACCCGCTATCTTTAAGTAGCCGGGCTCCACGAGGAGCTTTGCAGTAGTCTGAAAGCACTCGTCTCCGACGTTTGTGATAAGTGTCAGACGGGTGTACTCGGCCGGCGGGTAGAATATGCTTAAAAATCTCCTGACTATGAGCTCGTAGACCCTGGCCGAAAGCTCGGATATGCGCGATAGCTCGCTCAGATTGCCCGTAGGTATTATCGCATAGTGGTCAGTGACCTTTTTGTCGTTGGTATACTGGGTCTTCTCCAGTCCCTTAAAGAGCCCTCCGCTTAAGATCTCACCCACCTCGGCCTTTAAGGGCGCGTATCCGGTCAGTCCTTTAAGATTGCCGTCAATGACCTTGGCAACAGCCGAGGTCAGGACTCTGGCATCGGTCCTCGGATAGGTGGTAAGCTTCTTCTCGTAGAGCTCCTGCGCGATCTTTAAGGTCTCCTCCGGGCTTATCTTAAATCGCTTGGAGCAATCCGACTGCAGCTCAGCCAGATTGAATAAGAGCGGCGGCTTCTTTTTCTCCTTCGAGGTACTTTTTGACCCTATGACGGCCGCCTTGTCCTTTAAGGAGTCTATGAAATCCCTTGCGTCGCTATCCTTCAAAAACCCCTTCTCTCCGTACAGGCGGTTAGACGCGAAGAGCGCACTCTTTTCAGAGACCTTCCACTCTCCGGCGTATCTTTCCCCTCCGTAGCTGAAGGTGCCTATTACCCTGTAGAAGATAGTCTCCTTAAAGTTCCTGATCTCCCTTTCGCGGCGCACCACCATACCCAGCACACAGGTCATGACCCTTCCCACTGCGATGGCCGCATACCTCTTAGTCCCCGCCGCCTTGTTTATGAGGCCGGCATACTTGACCGAAAGAGCCCGGGAAAAATTAATGCCCATGGCGTAGTCCTCTACGCCACGCATTATTCCCGCCTCTGAAAGCCTGTCATACTCGCGGTAGGGCTTAGCCTCCCTTATTCCGCGCTTGATTTCTTCACTCGTTGTGGAATCTATCCAGACGCGCTTTTCAACGAGTCCGTCCCGGACCCCTCCGTATCTGCGGATCAGCTCCTCAATGACCTGTCCTTCACGTCCGGAATCCCCGGCCCATAAGCACAGCTCCACGTCCTCCCTGAAAAGGCTCTTATGTACGATCTCATACTGCTTTTTAACGCTACCGATAACCTCGTACTTGTATTCTCCCGGCAGGAAGGGCAGATCCTCCAGCTTCCATTTTTTATACTTCTCATCGTATTTTTCGGGATAACACATCTCGACCAGATGACCCACGCACCAGGTTATGATATATTCGCTGTTTTCTATTGTTCCCGTTCCGTTGCCGGAGACTCCCAGTATCCTGGCGTAGTCCCTGGCAACCGAGGGTTTTTCGGTAATGATTAAAGTCTTACCCATGAATCATTTAAAATCTATATAACCCTTCGCTTTTAAAAGCTCGGCGCACAACAGCCCGCCGCCGGCAGCTCCGCGCACGGTATTGTGTGAAAGACCTACGAATTTATAATCAAAAATGGCGTCCTCCCGAAGCCTTCCTATGGATATTCCGAAGCCTCTCTCATAATCCACATCCAGCCTTACCTGGGGACGGTCGTCCTCTGTCATATACCGGATAAACTGCTTGGGAGCCGAGGGAAGTCCCAGCTTCTGGGGCTCTCCGCTAAACTCCGTCATGGCCTTGATAAGCGCTTCCTTTTCCGGCTTTTTCTCAAAATTGACAAAGACCGTAGCTGTATGTCCGTTGAGGACCGGAACTCTGATACACTGGCTCGTAATAAGGGGTGTAGTGGCGTTTACGATCTTGTCGCCCTCTATATGACCGTAGATCTTTAAGGGCTCCTTCTCGCTCTTTTCCTCCTCCCCGCTTATGAACGGGATAATATTCCTCTCCATCTCCGGCCAGTCAGCGAAAGTCTTGCCTGCTCCCGAAATGGCCTGATAGGTGGAAACCACGGCCT
>JAFTEI010000074.1 GCA_017453965.1 Lachnospiraceae bacterium | reverse complement strand
AGTCTGTGAAAAGGCAGCTGCCCTAAACAGTTACCTGGAAAGTTTTTTTGCCGGAACCCCTCCAACGGTCGCGCCCGGCTCTACATCCGCCGTAACTACAGCCCCTGCCGCAATTATAGCGCCATCCCCGATAGTTACGCCAGGGCAGACTGTAACATTCGCCCCCAGCCAGACATCCTTCCCTATACGGATAGGTGAGGGGATAAGGTTTCCACGTTTCTCCGGCAGCCTGTTATGATTAAGCGTAGCAAGCACCGCATTGTGCCCGATAAGCGCGTTATCTCCGATATAAATTCCGCCCTGATCCTGAAAACGGCAGCCGGAATTTACAAAAACGTTGCTGCCAAAATGTATATTCTTTCCGCAGTCGGTGTAGAACGGAGGAAACAGACCAAATTCCGGAAAGGAGCTGTTTCCTGTCAGCTTCCTCATCAATTCAACCAGCTCCTCAGGCGTATGATACTGATTGTTCATTTGTGCAGTGATCTGTAAGGCTTCCTGAGACAGCTGCAGCATATATAAATGATAATCAGATCCAGCCTCAATCTCTTCCCCGCTGTTCATTTTATCCAGAAATTCCTGTAGATTCATTATATTTCTCCTTTTTTTATTGTGCCCCGCCGATGATGTCGAAAAACAGGATACTCTCCTCGTCGGTCTCCCCGAACATCCGCTCAAAAGCCTCCTCAGCCTCGGCCGCGTCGTGATCCGCAAAAGAGGAACCCCCTGTCCTGTAATAGTACGACGCATTCCCCTCCGAGTCATAATTTACGTACACCTCCTCGGCTACCTCCAGTTTGTCGCCCCGGATCGTATATTTGATCATGAAATGGTTGCCGCCCACGTAGAGCAGTCCGTCCTTCACGGCCAGCGGGTACGCCGTTCCCCCGGCCTGCACATAAGTCATATATGCCGGGCCCTCATCGGCATAATAGAAGATCTCCGCGTCTATGGCCGCATTTTTCCCCGGCTCATACTCGTAGGTCTGCTCCACCATCAGCAGCACATCCTGATCCCCGATCTTTACATTGGTGTAGCCCTTGCCCTTGTTTTCCGCCTTATCCAGCATCTGTGTGAAGGTATCGCACCCCTCGTAGACCGTGCTGACCTGATGCTCCTCGGGAGTATAGACCTCGCTGGGATCAAAGGAAGCCGAATCATAGGCTGCGTCCTTCGCCTCAGGCTCTGCCGCCGCTTCCTCCGCGGTTTCCGCTGCAGTCCCTTCGGGTGCTCCCTGGGCAGCTCCGTTTTCAGTTGCCGCCGCTTCGGCCGATTCTGCTTCCGCCTCCGGCGCTGCTTCTTCTGCCGCGGCCTCTCCTGCCGCTTCCGTCGCCGCCGGTTCGCTGCTTTCCCCCTTATTTCCTGCGCAGCCCGCAAGCAGCGCAGCTGTCATTACCGCCGCGACGGCAATACTAAGAAATCTTTTTTTCATAATATTTCCTCCCTAATCCGCCGTGGGTCTCCAGATAGTTTTCAATATGGTCGGGATTAATTAGAACGGCCGCTGTTTCAGCGGTACGAAAGGCTGAATCGTTATATTCGGCCGTGAGAGATCTGGTAAATCGTATATATCCTATTATGCTGCTGATACAGCTAAAGGCCACCAGCAGCATTATTATTGCGGCTATAACGCGAAATGCCAGACCGGAAGTGATATATTTGATTTTTTTCAAGGCAGCTACCTCTCTTTACGTTTTCCTCTTCCGCCCTACGATGCGCAGGCTTGGTCGAGTACGGATATGGAATTTCTGCCGAAATTTAATATCCTAATAAAAAAAGGTAGCAGATTCAAGGGTAAAATGCAAGACTGGCCCCGCAGCGAGCGCCTCGTCGCAGCGAGCGCCCCGGTGCCAAACAGCGGCGCGTATCTCAAAGCCTCAGCCGGGAAAAGTCCGTCAGTCCCTCCAGCCGCCTGGCGAGCAGTGTTAAGCCTCTTTCGTCATCCTCGGAAAAACGCCCCTTATAAGGACTGTCGATATCCAATACCCCAACTACACGTCCTCCGGAATGCAGGGGGAGCACGATCTCCGATGCGGAGGCCGCGTCGCAGGCGATATGGCCCGGGAAGTCATGCACGTCTTCCACACGTATGACCCTATCGCCCTTTACGGCGCTGCCGCATACCCCCTTGCCGATCTCTATCCTTATGCAGGCAACCTTCCCCTGAAAGGGTCCCAGCAGGAGGGAACCCCGGTCCATGAGATAGAAGCCTGCCCAGTTTATCCTGTCCAGTGCCTCATACAGCAGTGCGGACACATTTGCCAGCAGCGGAACATAGTCATTTTCTGTTTCAGCAAAGGCTTCCGCCTGTTTTAAAAGCAAATCATAATCTGTCATGTCATCCTGCCCCTCCGCTCATATGAAATGCACCGGTTAAAGTCCTACGCGACCATATTATACCATAATCTACAAATGAATATACGAATACTCCCCAACGGAGATCTTCGAGCCAAAGCTTTGTACATGCCCGATTCCCTTTTCGCTTATGGAGCTCGCTCCATATATCTGCCTGTCCTCCCCTACCGGGCAAACCGCCGTGCACAGGCCGCAGGGATAACGATATTCACGCTTAAGTTTTTCATGATAAGCCGCACACCTGTGCTTGTCCATTTCAGCGGCCACCCTGTCATCCCGGGCAGTAAAGCAGCTTTGCGGGCAATTCGAAATACAGCGCCCGCACCGTATACAAATATCCTTTTTAATCATGGGATCCGGTTTTAGAGCCGCATCGGTTATAACCGAAACCAGTCTGACCCGGGGACCATATTCCGGTGTCAGGAGGGTGTGATTTGCCCCTATTGTCCCAAGTCCGGCAAAATATCCGGCGATTACCTGTGAAAAGGCGGCTTCCGGTTTTTTGACCAGCACAGAAATATCTCCGTAACAGTCCCTCGGAAAGAAAAACGCCCTGAAACCGTTTTGATTCAGGAAATTTGCCGTTTTGTAAGCAATGTCGTCCAAAAGCCTGTTAGTGGTATTGTATAGCTCCGAATAAACCACAGAGGGCGTGGTTTCCAGCATCGGAAGAAAGATCTGCACGCCAAGAACAATGACTCTCTTTGACCACTCCCAGATATTTTGAGGATAAAAATCCTCTTCGGTCATTTTATACTGCTCCCAGCGCTCTACAGAGGCGATCCCGACGAGATTTGCACCCATGCGCCTGGATATATCTTTAACTCTTCGCTTTAGCCGGGTCATATCCTCCCGGCGTACTGATGCAGGCATGGCCTTATATCCTTTCCAGAGCGGCGTCCAGCTCCGCAATAATGTCTCCGGCATCCTCCAGACCTATGGAAAAACGGAGCTGCCCGAAGGTGATCCCTGCCGCCTTAAGCTCCTCCGGCGAATAAAAGCGATGCGAGGTCTTCGCCGAGTAGGAAACCGTCGTGGCGTAGCCTGCCAGGCTGGGAACAAACTTGATCGTAGGCATTGAGGCTATAACAGTGGAGGCCTCTTTTTCACCGCCCTTTAAGTTCACGCTGAGCATTCCCCCAAAAAGCCCTTCAGTAAACTGCGCCTTCGCCCTCTCATGATCGGGCGACGAGACAAGTCCCGGATAGAAAACCTTTTCGATCTTCGGGTGGCTCTCTAAAAACTGCGCGACCTTAAGAGCGTTTTCGGAGTGCCGGGTAACCCTGAGCTCAAGTGTTCTTAAGCTTCTTGCCAGGAGCCAGGCTTCCGCCGGGGAAAGGATCGCCCCGTACAGCACAATCTTTTGCCTGATCCTTGCGATAAGGTCTTTGCCGCCCACCGCTGCACCTGCCACTATATCGCTGTGGCCGCCCAGATATTTGGTGGCGGAATAAAGCACCAGATCCGCCCCCAGCTCCAGGGGCTTTACAATTACGGAAGTGGCAAAGGTATTGTCGATAAAGAAATAACAGCCATGTTTCCTTGCAAGCTCCGATATCCTCCCTATATCCGGCACCTCCAGCAGCGGATTACAGATAGTTTCCGTGTACAACAGCTTTGTATTGGGACGTATCGCCCCCTCCACATCGCCATTTATAAAATCCACAAACGTCACTTCGACGCCGAAGCGCTTAAGCTCATTCGCCAGAAAATCATGGACTCCGCCGTAAAGCACCGGGGAAGAAACGATATGATCCCCCGCGGAAACAACGCTTAAGATGCTTAGGGTAATGGCCGACATCCCGGAGGAAAACACGAGCCCCTCCTCTCCGTTTTCCGCAGCCGCAAGCATCCCTCCCACAGCGTCCGTGTTCGGATGTCTTATCCTCGTATAGATATAGCCCTCCGCCTCCCCGTCGTAAATCTGGTCCACGCTGGGTACATCATCAAAGGCAAAAACACTGGTAAGATAGATTGGCAGGGATTCCGGCGCAGAGCTGTACCCCTGATATTTCTTATAATCCTGCCAGTCGCCAGTATGAATAAGCTTTGTCGATAATTTTTCTTTCATCTTATGATAACCTCTTATATAAATGATTTCCTATCATCTGTATCAGCTGCACAAAAATGATAAGGATGACCGAGCACACGATAAGGTAATCCGTTCTGTACTGCTGATAGCCGTATCTTATGGCAATGTCTCCTATCCCGCCGCCTCCGACCGTGCCTGCCATGGCCGAATAGCCGATCAGGGATATTATTAAAAGCACTATTCCGTTCAGCATCCGCGGAATGGATTCCTTTACATACACCCGTAAAAGTATCTGAAAATTTGAAGCTCCGAAGGATCTGGCCGCTTCGATGACGCCGGGATCCGTCTCTCTGAGACTCGTCTCGAAAATACGGGCAATAAAAGGTATTGCCGAGATCGTCAGGGGCACAATGGAAGCCGTAGTCCCTATCGCCTTGCCGACCACAAGCCTTGTAAAGGGTATGAGCAGGACCAGCAGGATGATAAACGGAAAGCTTCTGAAAATATTGACTATAAGGCTTAAGGTCTCATAGACGGCCGGTACGGGGTGCAGGCCGTCCGGCGCGGTAAGCGTCAGTATCACCGCCGGGATAAAGCCTATGATCACTGACCAGACCGTTGCCCAGAACACCATATATACAGTCTGCCACAGGGCCGTCAGAATAATCGAGGTCATGCTCGTTGTCGATATGATTCCCATCTTTTTCCTCCATTTCTACTTTCCATCAACGACGGCCTTTTCTATCACTTCCCAGGTTACGCCCTTTTTATCAAGAAATTCCGTCACCCGCAGCTTGTCCTCTTCCTTCACGGTAATCACCAGACTGCCGTAAACATTCTTTCTGAAATCCTCAAGCTTCGCCCAGCTTATGCTGAAATTTGTATCCAGCTCGCGGGCCATCTGCGTAACGACAGGCTCTTCGGAGCCCTTGCCGGTAAAGAAAAGCTGTATATTTATACCATCAGAAGGCAGCAGAGCACTCTCCTCATGGAGAAATTCCCTGATCTCACGCCGCTCCGGTTTAACAAAGAGCTCCTCAGGCCTGCCCTCTGCCAAAACCACTCCGTTACTTAAAAATGCAACTCTCCGGCATATCTGCTTAACGACCTCCATCTGGTGGGTCACAATGATCACAGTGATCCCCAGCTCCTGATTTATCCTTTGCAGAAGACTCAATATCCCCTTTGTGATCTCGGGGTCCAGGGCGCTAGTCGCTTCGTCGCATAACAAAAATCTCGGTTCCAGTACCAGAGCCCGCGCAATGGCAACCCTCTGCTTCTGCCCTCCGGACAGCTCCCTGGGCCTTGCCCCGGCCTTATCCTCAAGCCCTACCAGCTTTATGAGGTTAAGTATCTTTTCCTTAGCCTCCGGAGTGTTGGTCTTTTTCCCCCAGAACTTCATCGGAAGGGCGATATTGTCATAGACATTGAGGCGCTCTAAGAGATTGAAGCCCTGAAAGATCATCCCCATCTGTTTTTGCAGCTCTCTGAGAGTTCTTTTGTCAGTGGCCGACACCTTTTTGCCGTCAACCCTGATAGTTCCGTAATCATAGGGCTCCAGTCCGTTTATGCATCTAAGCAGCGTGGACTTTCCGGCGCCGCTTTGACCTATGATCCCGTATATCTCATGATCCCTGATCTTCAGAGAAATTCCTTTCAGGACCTCGAGATCCTGAAAGGATTTCCGTACGTTGTCTATCTCAACCATGCTTACTGTGGAGCGATAAAGGATGAGATGACAGAGCCCTTATAGTGCTCTTCAATATATTGCTTGACGGCATCGGACTGGATCGCTGCCACAAGCGCCTTAGTCTTTTCGGATTCCTCCGCACCCTGCTTTACTACGATAAAATTAGTCCTGCGCACAGTTGTTTCCTCGTCAAACTCCTCTATATCCAAAGCGGGATATTTGGCGGGAAGGTCTGCCCCGAGGGCGTAGTTGCCGTTAATGGCGGCTGCATCCAGGTCAGGCAGCACCAGCGGAAGGCTGGCAGCCTCAAAGGTGCTTATCTTATAGCCGTGAGGGTTGGCTTCCTTGTCGTCGGAAAGGGATTCTGCCGTGGTAGCTTCATCCGTGCCATAGCTTCCGAGTGAATTAAGAAGTCCCTTCTGAACCAACAGATTTAAGCCGCGCTCGGTGTTCTCCGGGTCGTTGGGTATGCCTATCTCCGCCCCATCCGGCAGCTCCGCTAAAGTCTTATATTTCTGTGAGTAAATGCCCATGGGCTCGATATGTACACCGGCCACTGCCGCAAGATGGAGGCCCCTGTCCTCGTTTTCTCCGTTCATATATCCAAGGGTCTGGAAATAATTTGCATCCAGCTCGCCCTCTTCCAGCGAAGTGTTAGGGAGAACGTAGTCTTCGAAAACAACTGTCTCGAGCTCCCACCCCTCTTCTGCCAGCACTGCTTTCACCGCATTGTCGAGAATGTCGGCATGGGGAACGGGATTTGCTCCAACGACGATTTTTTTATCCCCGCCGGCCGAAGCGTCCTCCTGCGCAGCCTCTGCCGTCGTCTCGGTCTGTTCGCCGCTCTGGGCTGCCGGTTCCTGTGCTCCTGTATCCGCTGCAGCCGGGGCTGCCGGTTCCTGTGCTCCTGTATCCGCTGCAGCCGGAGCTGCTGATACACTGGCACAGCCTGAAAGAAGACCTGCCGTAATAATACCCGTTAAAAGAATTGCTGATAATTTTTTCAATTTCATGATCCTGCCCTCCTTTGAAGCTATAATTGTTATGCGCTGTATAGTACACCATTTTCAAAGGAAGGTGGTAAGACTTTATTGTGATGCCTGGATATAAGATAAAATTATAATAAGTCCCCGGCGGATGCGGCCGCTGCGGGGCACATACTTGAAGCCCATTGAAGCCCGGTGAAGCTTAACCCTGGTCTTTAACCTCGCTGCCGATGAGCTCGACCGTAGCCTTATATTTATTCAGAAAAGCCGCATGACCGGCTTCGATAAGCTCCATGTTTTTCTCCGAGGCCGCCTCTTCAAGCTGCGCAGCCAGAGCCTGCAGCTCCTCCGCTCCGATGGCCCGGGCGTTGCTTTTAATGGCGTGGATCAACACCTCGTAATTCCTTAAGTCCCCTGCCTCGTAGAAGCCCTGAAGACGGGCGGCTTTTTCCGGGCACTCCCCGCAAAAATCCGAAAGTATTTCCAGATAGAAGTCCTCATCCCCGGCGGCATAGCCTATTCCCTCGTCCACTCTAAGCCCCTTTTCTTTCAGGCGGGCAATAACGGCTTTACCAGGCTCACCGGCATTACTGCTGCGGGCATTGCCACTGCCGTCATCTTCTTCAGGGAAAAACTCCATGAACTCCTCTGAATCAAATTCAGAGCGCTCTTCCGCACCGTCCGCAGGAACCTCTTTCCCGTTATCCGCGGGAGCCTTCTCCTCGAACGCCCTCTCCGGCAGATATTGTATAAGCTTTTCCTCCAAGTCCTTCAGGGCAATGGGCTTTGACAGATAGTCATCGAAGCCCGCTTCCAGATACATCTCCCTGGCTCCGACTACCGCATTCGCCGTAAGGGCAATGACCGCCGTTTCCTCCGGCACAAGCCCCTCTCCCCGAAGTCTCTTCATCGTCTCTATGCCGTCCATCCCCGGCATCATGTGGTCCAGCAGCACGATGTCGTAGGTGCCGCTTTTCATGCGCTCGATCGTCTCCTCCCCGGAGGCCACCACATCCGGCCTGACAGCCAGAAGCTTCAGGAGATTTGCGCAGACCTTCCGGTTCATATCGTTGTCATCGACTACCAGTATCCGGGCCTTCGGTGCGCTTATGACCTGCTGCTCGTTCCTGTTTTCGTAGCTTTCCTTAAGTCTGAGCCTGTAATCCCCTATGGGAGCTTCGTCCGCTATTTCCTGGCGCAGGGTAAAGCTGAAGCAGGAGCCCTCCCCGTAGACACTGTCGACGGAAAGAGAGCTGTCCATCAGCGCCAGAAGGCTCTTGACAATGGAAAGCCCGAGCCCGGTGCCCTCGATAGCGTGATTTCTAATCTCATCGAGCCGCTCAAATGATTCAAACAGGGCCTTCCTATCCTCCGCCCTGATTCCTATGCCCGTATCCCTTACGGAGAC
Source organism: Lachnospiraceae bacterium (assembly GCA_017453965.1). Taxonomy (GTDB): domain Bacteria; phylum Bacillota; class Clostridia; order Lachnospirales; family Lachnospiraceae; genus NK4A144. Next base: position 6,221 of record JAFTEI010000074.1, on the reverse strand, counting down.
GTACAGGAGCACGGTATTCTCTTCCTTTTTTTCGACCCTCATAGTGAAGATGACCGTCCCCGTCGGCGTATATTTCACGGCATTTGTGAGGAGATTCATTATCACCTGCGAGAACCGGACATTGTCCCCGAAAAGAGCGCAGGGAATCGTTTCGTCTATATCGGCCTCAAAGCTTAAGCCCTTTGCGTCCGCCCTCTGCAGCACGGAATTGACGAGGTCATTGATAAAGGAGGCGGTATCGTATTTGACGGGGATGATCTCCATCTTCCCGTCCTCGATCTTGGAAAAATCCAGGATGCTGTTGATCAGCGTAAGCAGCGTTTTCCCCGAGGAATCAATGTTTCTGGCGTACTCCAGGATATCCTTGTTGTCCTCCTCGCGTAGGATCATCTCGTTCATCCCGAGCACCGCATTGATGGGAGTGCGGATCTCGTGGGACATCTGCGCCAGGAAACGGCTCTTCGCCTCGGATGCGACCTCGAATTTATGGATCGCCTCCACCTCCTCCGTCACGTCGATAAAAACGCACATATAGCAAAAGATCTCGCCAAAGCTGTCCTTTACGCCATTGATGCGGACGGAATAAGCGTGTGTCTTTTCCTTATTCCAAAGCCTTGCGGCATAGATCCTGTCCTCGGAGCTTTTAAGCATCTCCTCCGCGGAGATCTCCGTAAGCAGGAAAAGGGCATCCAGTGTATGCCCTCCTTTTTCGCAGTCCGCTATTCTTTCATTCGCGTAACGATTAAAAAGAGCCGCCCTTCCCGAGAGATCGAACACGACAATTCCCGCATCGATGAAATCAAAGACCTTATCCTTGAGGCTGCCCATCCGGATATCAAAGGAAGAAAGCCGGGTTGCACCGTACCACATCACGATAGTGCAGGCAGCGGCACCGATACCTGAGGTGGCTACCGCGGGATACCCTTGCTCCGGCAAAAAGGTGTCCGGCAGACTGAAGAAGAGCAGAGTGAAATTTGCGGCAAAGACCATGGTCAGAAAATGCCGGAGGCGTTTTACCCTGTTCTTTTTGACCCAGATAATTCCAAAGGATAAGAGCTGCAGAAACATCAGCAGGATGTACAGAGAATGAACCCTGCGGTTAAAGGCGAATTCCGGATTTGCGACCCAGGTCGTCCTGCCCTCGAGGCGCATAAAAAGATCTAGTCCAAAACGCCCATACACAAGAATATCCAGGAAAGCAATGATCATTGAAAATATCCTTACAGTGCGGACCGCCCTTTTTCCTGCCCCCGAGATCTCTGTCACGAGGAATGCCTCTGATGTTAAAAAAGCGGTAATTGATATAACTCCGATGGAACGGAGAGGATCACAAATGGTAAGCTCTTCCGTGATGCCGATTATGCCGTAGGTAAGGCACCATATGGCGGAGGAGATTCCAAGACCACAGATGTAACTGCGCAGCTTCCCTTCTGCTTCCTTATTTCTCCAGTAAAAGCTGATACCCATGACAGCAGCCACAGTTCCGATGACGAGCAAAATACAGTTTATGATCCACATATTTATCTCATTCTTCCTTCATTCTGTACTGCGTGTCCTCGTCGATCATAGAGAGCATTATCCGGGCAAATTCCGGGTCGAACTGGGTTCCGATACCGTTTTCGATCTCCTCCCTTACAACTCCCTGGGGCAGCGGCGCCCGGTAGCTTCTGTGGCTGGTCATGGCATCGTAAGCATCCGCTACGGCTATGATCCTGGCCTCCTCGGGAATATCCGTCCCCGAGAGCCCGTCCGGGTAGCCCTTCCCGTCATAGCGCTCATGGTGCCAGCGGGCTCCTCTCTGGAAAGAGGGCCTCTCCTTGATCTTCCCAAGGATTCGCGCTCCCAGCACCGGATGGTTTTTTATAGTGTCATACTCCTCCTCCGTCAGCTTCGCCGGCTTATTGATGACCGCGTCCGGTATGCCGATCTTTCCAACGTCGTGCAAAAGCCCCATCATAAATATTTCCTCAAGCTGCTTATCCTCATATCCAAATCTTTCCGCGATCTCTCTGGAATAATCCGCGACCCTGGAGGAATGTCCGTTGGTGTAGGTGTCCTTGGCGTCAATGGCGGAGGCCAGGGCGGATACGACATGGAGGAAGAGGCGCTCATTTTCGCGGGTCTTCTTATCTACCTCGGCAGCCAGATCTCGCTGCAAATGATCTAGATCTATCGTATTTCGCACCCGGATCGTCAGTATCTCCGGCACAAAGGGCTTTGTGATAAAATCCATTGCGCCCGCGGTCAGACCCTTTGCCTCTGTCTGGTCCTTTTCATCTGCCGTCAGAAAGATAACGGGAAGCTTCTTTGCCCTCTTGATCTGGCGCATCCTGGCCAAGGTCTCGAAGCCGTCCATCCCGGGCATCTTTATATCCAAAAGTATAAGGTCCGGCAGATCCTTGTCCTCTACATATCTGATCAGGGCTTCCCCGGATTTCATGGCCGTAACGCGCATCCCGGCCCTGCTTAAGATATGACCTGCCATCTTAAGATTCGTTTCATCGTCATCAACTATGATAACCCAATCTGCCATCCGCTTCCTCCGTCATCTTAAGAACATCCCCAATTTTGTCCGTCAATTTTAAATATTCCGCCGCAAAGACCGGATATGCCTTACCAATCCGCTCTGCGTCCATTTCTTCCGCCGCTTTCTCAAGCTCTAAGGCCCTGCCAGAAAGCTCCGCCGCACCTATGGTTTTTGCCATGCTCTTTAAGGCGTGGATCCTGATTTCAAACTCATGCCAGTCCTTTGCGGCAAAATGGATGTCGAGTTCTTCCCTCTTTACCGGATAGTTTAACACAAAATCGCTGAGAAGTTCTTTATAAAATGCCCGATCTTCACAGCAATAGCCAAGGGCCGCCTCCGTATCCAGGCCAAGGCCCTTAAGCTCCCTGAATAAGGCGGTTTCTTCGTCCTCGCCCTTCTCCAAAGCCGCGTGATCTTTGGCCTTTTCGCCGTCCTGCCCTTCCTCTGCGCCCTCTTCCTCCGGATAAAATTCAAACAGCTCTTCCTCTTCCGCCGCCTCTTCCTGAAGCTGCCCGCTCTGTTTGGAATTCTCCTCCTGCTGCCCGCCCTGCTCGATGACCTCCTCCGGCAGCCAGCTTCGCAAGATGTTCTCCAGCTGCGAAAGCTCGATGGGCTTGGAAAGGTAGTCATGAAAGCCCGCTTCCAGATACTTTTCCCTCGACCCCGCAATGGCATTGGCCGTCAGGGCGACGACCTTCGTGCCCTCCTCAAGATAGTGCTTCTCCTTCAATATCCTTAGGGTCTCCCTGCCGTCCAGCTTCGGCATCATATGATCCAGCAAAACCAGGTGGTAGAAATTCTTTTGAATCTCATCTATCGCGTCCTGTCCCGAGGTACAAAGCTTCGGGGAGATTCCGAAGAGCCCGAGAAGATTCTTCGCCACCTTGAGATTCATCTCATTATCATCCACCACCAGCACCTTTGCGCCGGGCGCCGTAAAGGAATCCGTTTCCTTCTGCCTGCGGCTGTTTTCCAGCTTCTTTGTATAATCTCCAATGGGCGTGGCATCCGCTATGCCCTGGCGGAGCGTGAAGAAAAATACGGAGCCCTTGCCATACTCACTCTTTACCTGTATCTCGCTCTTCATCATCTTAAGGAGGTTGGAAACAATGGCCATGCCGAGGCCCGTCCCCTCTATGCTGCGGTTTTTCACCTCGTCGAGGCGCTCAAAGGATTCAAAGAGCCTCGGCAGGTCCTCCTTCCGGATACCAATTCCGGAATCCTCCACCGCCATGTAAAGCTCGGCCTCATTTCCCTCTGTGCTCCGCAGCTCAACGGTCAGCCGCACAAAGCCCTGCCGGGTGTATTTCACGGCATTTGTCAGGATATTCATGACCACCTGTGACAGCCTTACATCATCCCCGACCATTTGGCTGGGGAGGTTTTCGTCTATGTCTGCATAAAATTCCAGGCCCTTTTCCCTGGCCCTTTCAGAGACCGATACCACCAGATTGTTGATCATGGAGGCCGTATCATAGGTGACCGGTATTATCTCCATCTTTCCCTCTTCAATTTTGGAAAAGTCCAGGATGCTATTTATCAGGGAAAGCAGGGTCCGCCCGGCGTTGTTTATATTGGAAGAATATTCGAGGATCTTTTCGTCCTCCGCTTCCCGCAGGATCATTTCATTCATGCCAAGAACCGTATTGATCGGCGTTCGTATCTCATGGGACATACTCGAAAGAAATGAGGATTTTGCCTCGCTTGCGGCTATCGCCCGTTCGGACACGATGAGCAGCCGCTCCCTGTCCTCCCGCGCCTTCTTTGACCGCTTCAAAATCGCCGCTATCATAAAGAACAAAATTCCCATCACCAGGAGGAACATTAAGATATTCAGCAGGATCACATGGATAAACTGGCTGCTGATGGAGGTGGGGCTGCTTCGCACGACCAGGTACCACCCGAGATATTCCACATATTTCGTAACCGCAAATTCTCCCGTATCCAGGGTCTCGGTGTGGTAGGCGTCCGCCTCCTTCCTGCCGATGGCATCCGTCGTGATCCAGGCGTTTTCTATATTGATGTCCTGCGTGTCCACCTGGACCATGCCCTTGTTGTCCACGAGATTTATCTTGACCCCGTACTCCCTTTCACATTCGAGGAAAAGCTCCTGCAGATTCGTCATCTGCACCCCTACCCCGCAGACGCCCAGGAGCTCGCCGTCCTCGTTCTCGACTCTGGCATTGACGAATACCGTCCACTGGTTCCCGTTCATTTCGTCGCTGTCCACATCGAGGTCGTACTTGAGATTTTTTTCCAGAAAAAGGGAATACCAGATATCGTGACTGTCGTTTTCGGGATCGACGATCTTATTTAAGCCCTCGTAGGTGTAGTAGCGCATGCTCTTTGCCGATACAAGAAAGGCGGAATCGTAGTCCAGGCCGTCCTTCAGGTCCCGCAGGTACCTCTGCATGACGCTGACCGCCTCTTCCTCGCTCATGGAGGCCTCCCCTTCCAGGAAGGTGTCCAGAAAATCATCACAGGCCATGGTCCGGGCTACGATGATGGGCTCATTGAGGCTACCGGAGATCTGGTCATATATCCGGTATGAAAGCATGGTGTCGATTTCCTTTGTATTCTCCCTTGCCAGCATCGCCAAGGATATAATTGATACGATAATGGCAAGAAGGAAGCTTACGGAAACCACGGCGAAAATGGGTATAACGCTCTTATCCTGCTCCTTTTTGCTCTTTTTCCCGATTGACATATCCTGCTCCTTACAAGAAGACCCGTCAGGGCGAACTACATGCCTGCAATCACACAATACATTCACACAATAATGTATTTGTCAAGGATTTTCAATAAAACTGTGACGAATTCCTCCCAAACTGTGACGAAATTTTTGCACAAAGCAAATTTAAAGAAATGTTCTTTTTTTCTTTACCTATGGTAATATAACATTGAAGGGGGAGGGAATGGTACAATTGCACTTATAGGAAAGGAAGTGGTCGTATGGCACAGACTGTCAATGTAAATTTTAAGCTTGATTCGGAAGTGAAAAGGAGTATGGAAAGAGCGTGCGCTGATATGGGCTTATCCATCTGCGCATCGTAGACAGAAGCAGGCTCTTTCCGAACCGCCTTGCTTTTCACTCCTGCTGCTCATACCCGTCCTTATAATGCACGCGGCAGTCCTTTCTGAAAAAGGATATTCCGTAGCGGCCTATGTTTCCATAGCCATCCTCCAGCAGGGCATCAGTATAGGCATTGTCGTCTATCTGCTTTATGGCTTCATCCGCAGCCTCGTCCATCATCTCAAGAGTTACGGGCCTCTTCCCCTCTTGCTTGACGGTCTTTAATTCGATCACAAAAGCCTTCTCAAATATCCTTACAGGTTTTACGAGAATATCGCTTCTACCCTTCCCGGCTTCCCGGTTGCTCTTCACCATATATTCCATGCTGCCGGATAAGATCCCCGCCATGAAGCCGTGGTAAAAATTCTCGTAGGAGTCCATGTAGCTGATGGAGGGGGTTAAGAGCTTGTTGATCTCCTTTTCAAACCCTTGCGCATCACCGTTTTTCATCGTCTCATATAACGCACTTCTGTCAGCTTTCTGCACGATCTCCTGTTTGAACCAGTTTATGATCTTCTGCCGATATATATATTCAGTCTCCCAGTTCGGGATCACCATGGTAACATAGGTAGTTTTCTTTTTCTCATCAAATCTTTCTGCTGTTTTTTTAAGATACCCCGT
>JAFTEI010000073.1 GCA_017453965.1 Lachnospiraceae bacterium | reverse complement strand
ACGTAAAGCTCTTATAAAATTTACCTGTCGCAGCAGTTTTTACATTTCTTTCCCGAACCACATGGACAAGGGTCGTTTCGTCCGACCTTTTGACCTTCGCTCCTGCTTTCTTCCCTCATTAAGTGCCTGCTTTGATAGTCAGATTATAGCAACGTTATTGTTGTTTTACAATTTATTATAGGTGATGTTCCATTCAGGGGTTTAAAAGAGCTGTATAAGCAATATGGGATCATTAATTGACGTGGACATAGCAGCCGGCCTGCTGGAAATAATAGAAACAGCCCAAGGGATAATGATTATGGACAGCTCATTAAAACATGGGCGATCATCCTGTTTACCGTGCTGTTTGCATTTATCGGGACCAACCGTGTGCCTGGATGTGAATTTTGGAATACGACGAAAAGCTCATGGGCAAAGCCTTGACCGATAGCTTCCACTCCTTCAAAGTCCAGAATGACCTCTTCAAAATTTTCAAGCCTTCTGACTAACCGCTTTGCCTGAGAACGCGCAACCGGAGGAATGTCGTAAATGTTTTTCAAGGGAATGCTTGTTTTGGTAAAGCCTCCCTCAACACTGGCGTAGCTGTTGAATATATCCGCGGCTACCTTGTTGCTGGAGTTCGACAGCGACATATAAACACAGGTCCCACCGCTTGTTTTATCCAGTTCGCTTATCGGGATGCTGTCAAGATCTTCTGATATCTCAGAATATTTATTATGCGTAAATACCGCCCCATCTGACACCGCAGCAAAAATATCCATCAGTCTGGAGGTAAAAAAAATCCCTTCACCTGAGTGATGCTGCGAATCAGTGGTCAGTTTTCCCTTAAATAGCTCGTTTATCGCGTCATTAACAGAAAGCAGATTATATTTTTTCCGGATCTTTTCAAATATCCCTATTCCATCATCTATGATCGCCATAGAAGTCCAAAGGTGGTTTTTCCGGACCAATATCAAAATATTGTCCGCTTCGGAATGGTCTATGGCATTGTTCATTATCTCAGTAAACCCGTAATCCCAGATCGAACGCACATTGGTATTAAGAGCTTCTATATGCTTCAAAATATTTTGATGATATACATAGTCTTCACCAAGCTCCGCAGCTTCTATACGCTTGATCTTATATCTGAATTCCTCATAGCTTAAGCGGTATTGTCGCTTATTTTTAATGAGTATGCCGTCTGCCACCATTTCCTTGAGATATCGGTAGACAGTTTTGTCTGAAATGCTGTAAGCGTTGGCTGCCTTTTCCACATAGCCATTGTCCCTGGCATCTATTTTCTCAAGTATGTAGTTTTTGATCTGGTCTCGTTTGTCCCGGGTAAAGCTCATTCTAATGACCTCAAATCATTTTTCGCTATAAATATTTATATCACGAAAATGATCTGAAATAAAGAGAAAAACATGCTGCTGGGATTTACAGTACTCCTACCATACACTCATACTTTACTCCGTCGACTTCGGCGTAGACTGTTGTGTAGCCCGGGGCTACAGCGCTGACTCTGCCATAGCCATCTACCGTGGCGACTGTTCTGTCAAGGCTTCCCCATGTGACGCTCCGTCCTCCGGCGTTCTTCAGGCTGAGCTTCTTTGTCTTTCCGGTCTTTATAGTCAGGGATGTTTTGCTCAACTTGGGTATATTGACCTTTAGCGTCATCGACACCTTGGCCGCGTTCTTCCCCTCGCCATAATAGGCCGTTATCTTCGTGCTGCCCCTTCCGGCCGTGGTTATCTCTCCGGTCGCTGCGTCTATCCACGCAACAGATGATTTCGAGCTGCTCCACGAGGTCGGCTTAAGGGTCGTCGTCCCCGATATGAGGCTTGCCGCGTCGATAGTCTCGCCATACTTCGTGCTCGTTATCTTCTTTTTCGACGCTACCGGCACCTCTATGTTTACGCTGTAGGAGCCGATATCTATATATGTTTTCCCGTCTTTAGCCTGTGCAGTAACGGTGATCGTACCGCTCTTCTTGGGTGTAAGTACGCCCTTCTTATTCACCGACGCATAGCCCTTCGGTGTCACTACATACCTCGCCACCTTCAGGCCGCTGTCGTTATCTATGTAGCTTGAGACATTCACCTTCTGCTTTGCAGCCAGGACCTTCGGTGCCGCCGTACTGTCATCTGTATTTCTCTCCGAAGGGGTCGTAGGGGTCGAGGGCGTCGAAGGGGTCGAGGGCGTCGTAGCACCGCTGTCGCCTGAGGAGTCTCCTCCGCTATTCTGGCCGCTGTCTGCTCCGGGCTCCGTCTTGTCCGCTGACTTGTCATTGTCAGTATCCCCTGTCTCCGGTATGACCTCTATATTCTCAGGCTTCGTCGCCTCGCTTTTATTATTCGCCGGCGTCTCCACATTGCTTCCTGACCCGGTCTCGTCTTTATCCTCTGTCTCTTCCTTGGGCGCACTGCCATATGCCTTGAGGAACTTCGCGGATATACCGCCCTTTATGGAATGGCCCTCATATGTATAGGTCGCGCCGTCATTATTTCCGGTGATGAGATTTAAGGCCTTCGAATAGGCTGACTTACTATGGTCGTTCTGCAGTCCCGCCGCCTCATATGTCAGCGCCGCCAGACCTGAAGCTGCCGCCGCTGCCTGGGAGGTCCCGTACTTCGCTCCGTACCCTCCTCCCATCTTCGGGGCATACATAAGCCACCCGGGTGCAGCTATATCCACCCAGCTTCCGTAGTTCGAATAATACGCCAGACTTCCGTTTTTATTCTCTGCTCCTATCGCCAGCACGTTGTCAAAGGCTGCCGGATATGACTTTGTATCCACACCATCATTGCAGGCAGAGGCTATCACCAGGATGCCCGCCTCGACCGCTTCGTTTATGGCTTCCTGTACCTTATCCCCGCCGTACTGGCTGGTCCCGTACTTCTCTCCGACTCCGCCGAAGCTCATGTTTATGATGTTGACCTTCTTCGCCGTCGCGGCCTTTATAGCCTTCAATTCATCTGAGATCTTGAACTTGCCATTAGCATTTGCCGCCTTGATAGCATATATTTTTGCTCTGGGAGCGATCCCGGCTCCTCCGACGGCGTTTCCTGCCGTCGCCGCTATTATCCCTGCGATATTCGTCCCATGTCCGTTATCGTCGGCGTAGTTATTAGCGTCTGTCCCGGTTATGACCGACTCCCCTCCGGCCATCCTGCCCTTGAGGTCTTCGTGCGTAGCATCCACGCCGGTGTCGATGACCGCTACAGTTACTCCGCTTCCCGTTATCCCCCTGCTCCAGGCCGTGTTATCCCCGATCTTCGTGTGGTACCACTGGTAGCCATTCTTCACCGTGGAGGTGCTAAGATCCGGGTCGGAATATACAGCACTGATATCTACCTCTTCGGTATCCTCCTTCTCTATCATCATGTTGACGTAGACCGGAGTGTCCGCCTCCTTTGCCTCGACGGCCTCGGTAAGAGTCTTCTCCACACTCTCCTCGACCTTTATCTCCGCCACCCCGTAGTTAAATCCGGAGAGCTCCGCATTATACTGCTCGGCAACTGCCTGGGCCTCTTCCTCGCTCTCGGCTGTAAAAAACAGCTCATCCGATACGTAGTCCTCGTCCGGCTCCAGCTCGTCGAGGTCTATCAGCTGGTCATTTAATATCTCCGCGGTCTCTTCCTGCTGTGCCGCATTATCTGATGGAGTCTCAGCACTTTTATCTGTGCTCTCTGCTGTGTTGGAGCTCTCAGTTGAATCGGCGCTCTCTGTACCATCACCATAGACACTGCTATTATCACCCGTGCCGGGTTCCTCGCCGTCACCCCCGGCCTTTGTATCCTCTATATCATTGATCGCCCCCTTGGAAACACTGTCCATGGAGACGTTATTT
>JAFTEI010000072.1 GCA_017453965.1 Lachnospiraceae bacterium | reverse complement strand
TCAATACGTAAAGGATTGCTATGAAAGCAACACCGGCGTCCGACATGTCCGAAACGAACTGATTGAACAGATAGATTCAGCTATATTTGAAAACCCCAAAATAAAAGAAATTGTGATCAAGTAAGTAGATACTGTATATGAATCCTTTTCTTACTACACCTGAGCAGGAACTTGCCAATATTATGTTGGCATTTGGTAATACCCATGTAGAAGACCTTGCGCCTCGTGGTTTTAAGAAATATGTTCTCAATAAGCTACGGTGGATTCCGATTGATTTTGGCATATCTCACTTCAAGCTTGCCTACCCTCCTATGCCGATTTTGGATCTTATCCAAATAGGTGCAAGTATTGAAGAAATAATCACCAAAGGTAGTGCTTTCGATATCAGTGCGTATTACGAGATGCTTGCTGCGAGAAATATAATAACACTTCTTGACAGAGCCTACTCCTTCAACGAAGATGTAAAAAGGTTTTATGATTTGAAGATCCAAACCATTCTCTCTTCCATTGCTGCTGATGATCTGATTGAAGATTTAAACAGGTTATCGGCACTTCCCGGACTACTGCAAAAGGCAGCTATTGATCCAAATGATACTATAAAATCCATGGCTGATTTTATCCTTCAGCATTTGGAGCATATTACTGACCTCTCCGATCACAAAAACATAATCTGCCAAAAGATCACAAACGGTACCTGCGCGGAAAGGAACATACTCTTAGGTTATGAATCGTATTTCCTTCTTTTTCCTATGCTTTTTTCTTGGAAATTACCATCCAACTTCTCCACTACGTTTTTAGCCGAAAAGTACCGCAAACGTCGTTTTTGGGATAATTATGATATGACCCCAATTGATGCAATATATGAATACGCGCAAAAGAAAGGATGTGATCAGTAAAGGAAATCCGATACCAGCTCGATAGATATTACCTGCCAAAAACAATTCATATCGTGCCTGCTCCCAACGAAGATAAAAACGAGCTTGCAAGAATGAGTTCCCGCCTGAGAGTGGCCAACCCAGCCGTAGCCTTTGCCGATGCCGCCACAAACCATGAATTCGATCAATTATCTGATCCTAAATACGATAAGCTTCTGGCAGTAGCTTCGCGACTAAGTCTATTGTTTTATGACCCCCAAACCGGAAAGTCAGCGCAGTCATTGGATCTTTTCAGCCTTACAGTGCGTTTATTACACGAATACATGCTGAATAACCATTCTGAGGCAAGTCACATACTTTAAATAGCAAGTTATCAGATTTATACCTGTCTTTTTTGAAAGGAGATTGTTTCCATGAATGAAAATGAAAAGAAAAACACAATGACGTTGGAAGAACAAGAAGCCACTTTTAAGAATGCATTATTTGGCGCTATAAAGTCCACTGACAGAGGATCAGACGCTTATATCGACCCAGTTGACGGTTGTATTGTTCTTCCTAATGCAATCCGTCTCAGGAAAAGACCTTCTGATCAGAATAATAGCTAAATCTTCCGACATTCTCAGATGATTATTTCCGCTACTGGAACAAAGAATTGTTCCGGTGGCGGATTTTTTTATTAAAAAAAAGCAGAGGATCAAGCCCCCTGCTCTTCTTTTTTAGTTATAAATCCCAATGCCTTAAATGCTTCTAATACAGCCAGTTCCTTTTTACTCTTCAATTTGGGAACTATCTTGGCTGCACCGGGCTCAAGCTTATCAGCTCCGCATTTATCACGCACGGAACATACGCTGGATTTGCTGATATCCAACCCATAAGACTTCTTAACCCACTTTCTAACGCCTCCGATTGACAGTTGATATGTATTCTGCCATTTTTCGGACTCCGCTTCAAATGGGTTACGGAAGCCACAAATTAGGTACATTCGTGTTTTGAACACCTTTATGGACAGGTGTTCGTCAAAACACGGAGTCGTGGAGTAGGCGGGAGTCGAACCCGCGTCCAAAAACCTATTCCCTGTCCTTCTACTATCATAGCGCCCTGGAAATTATTCCCTCAAAGGCAGAGCAGGGTGCGCCCCATTGCCTTTAAGGTAGCTTCATGAGTACGTCCGCGCGCTCAAAGCTTTGCGCGCGCCGTTTCCCGTCAGAGTCGACGCCGGTAACCGGGAATGACGGGTAAGACCCGACCGACGGCAACATGCACTTAGGCTGCTGCTAATGCAAAATTATCTTCTGCGTTTGTATTTAGGTTGTGATTTAACGCGATCACCTTCGGATAGCTTCTCCAGCTGCAAAGTCCCTGTCGAAACCAGTACTACCCCTTATGTAAGGCGCTGTCTGTCTTTTGACCGGCAGCTCCTGTTGTCATGCTTCAATTTATTCTACTACATATATCGGCACAATTTCAACTAAACTAATAGTTTAATTCCTGCGGTTTAATTCCCGCGCTTACGATTCTGAAGACGATCTGTCCCCGTAATACCTGAATTCCAGCATGGTAATATCGTCAAACTGCGGAGCAGCCCCCACAAAGAGGTCGATCTCCGTTTTTACATTTTTCAGGAGATTCTCTGTGTCGTAATCGGGATGTGCGTTAAGCGCGGCCAGCAGCCTCTCGTCTCCGAAAAGTACCGTATCGGAATTGGTCGCCTCCAGGACTCCGTCAGTGTAGACAAAGAGCCTGTCCCCGGGAGCAAGCCCAAACTCATGCTCCTTAAACGCAATATTCTCCATAGCCGCCACCGCCGGGGAATGCTTGTATATCGAATACCTGTATTCGCCATCCCCCCGCTTTATTACAGGATGCTCATGCCCCGCATTCGCCGCCACGCCTTTTCCCGTGGATATCTGGACTATTCCGAGCCATACGGTTACGAAAAAGCCCTCCTCATTCCTCTCACACAGGCGGTTGTTCACATCGGCCAGAATCTCCGCGGGTGAAAGAGTCCCTCCTGTGATCGTCCTGTATTTGATAAGGGTCTTGGCTATTACCATAAACAACGCCGCCGGAACGCCCTTCCCCGAAACATCGGCTATTACCATGGCAATATGATCCTCATCTACAAAAAAGAAATCGTAAAAATCGCCTCCCACCTCTTTTGCGGGCGTCATGGAGGCATAGATATCAAACTCCTTCCTGTCGGGATAGGGCGGGAAAAGTCCAGGCAGCATATCCGCCTGAATGCGCCTTGCGACATCCAGCTCCGCGCCTATACGCTCCTTTTCAGCCGTAATAAGCCTTATATCGTTTATGTAAAAGGCAATATCATTCTCCATCTTGTTGATGGAGGCCGCCAGCTCCTCCAGCTCGTCGTTGGAGCGGATATCTACAAGGGTATTGTCGTTCTGGGCATTATTCAGAGCAAAGTTCATTACATTCTTCTCAATGAGCCTCAGAGGCTTTATAAGCCCTTTATTGGTAAAATACCAGTGCAGGATAGAGAAAATACCCAGCAGTATGACCGCCATGGTCATCATATTGAACACATATCTTCTGAGCGTGGAAAGTATGATCTTCATGTCGGTATCCACGAAGAGAAGCGCTACGGTCTCCCCTGCGCTGTCCTTAATCGGAAGACAGCTTGAGGTAAGGTAGCCGTATTGAGACTTCCTCACTAGGTAGCTCTCCGGCCTTACGCCCTCGCTGTAGGAGCGCCAGATCTCATCGAAGGGCGCGGAGATCGGGTCCACAAAGCCCATATAGCTTCCGGAATCATAGATATATGTAATGGTCTTGTCCTCGTGCGGAACTCCTATATAGATATAAGCCGCCTCCGAGCACTCCTGGATAGTCTTTAAATAGTCCGACATTTCCCGGTAATAATTGTCCTCCTTCCAGGTTTTGGCATATCCGGCTATCTTATCATGATCTATCTGTTCAAGAATGATATTTGCGACAACGTAGCCTCTTTCGTTATATAACTCCTCTATGGCCTTGTCAAAAAACAGCGATCCGCCCACGGACATCATCGCTACCACAAGCAGCGTAAATATTATGATCGTTAAAAGTGATTTTTTATTTAAGCCCCATCTTATCTTAAACTTATGCTTACTCATTTTCTCTCCTATGTTAAAGGGGACTTTATCCCCGGTAATATCTAATATATCGCCTTTAGGAGCTACTCAACGCCCTGATTTTTTGTTACAAACCGAATCAAAGATTTTTGCAGCTGTTCAAAAACAGCTCCGGACAGTTAAAGATTTTTTACTTTAAAATCCCGCTCTGTTTCGCGTCTGGCATCCTTTTTGGCAATGGTCTCACGTTTATCATAGAGCTTCTTGCCCTTTCCAAGACCGATAAGCAGCTTCACCCTTCCCGCCTTGAAATAGACCTCCAGCGGCACCAGCGTATAGCCCTTTTCACGTGTGCGCCCGAAGAGCTTTAGTATCTCCTTCTTATGCGCCAGAAGCCTCCTCGTCCTCAAGGGGTCCTTATTAAAAATGTTTCCCTTTTCATAAGGCGTTATATTCATGCCGTCAATAAAAAGCTCGGCATTGTGCACGCTGACATAGGCTTCCTTGATAGAGCACTTCCCCTGCCTCAGAGACTTTACCTCAGTCCCTGCAAGCTCGATCCCTACCTCCAGCTCCTCTTCTATGAAGTAGTCAAAACGGGCCTTTTTATTGTTGGCTATTAATTTGTTTCCCTCGTTCTTTTTGGATGGCATTTTATGTTAACCTCATTATTTTAGAACCTTCATAAGATCTTTAAAAATCCCTACTGTTCAATTACCGAAAAATCGATCTCATGGGTATGTATATCTGCTCTTTCCACCGCGACTGTGATCCCCTGACCCAGGCTGAAGGTCTTTTTATGCCTCTCCCCCTTAAGCTCAAAAATATCGGAATCATATATATAATAGTCGTCCTCCAGCTCCGACACCCTTATCATGCCCTCGATACAGCCGAGGATCTGCACATAGATTCCCCATGAGGTGACTCCGCTTATGAGCCCTTCGTAGATCTCTCCTATATGGCAGGACATAAACTCCGCCTTCTTTGCATCGTCAGCGTAGCGTTCCAGCTCCTGTGCATTGTGCTCCGCCGCGGAGGAATGCGCTGCCGCCTCCGGCAGAAGCTCCTCGTAATGGATACACCTGTCCTCGTCCATCCTGCCCCGGAGCTGGTCCTTTATGATCCTGTGGATCTGCAGGTCGGGATACCGCCTTATCGGTGAGGTAAAATGACAGTAGTACTCAAAGGCCAGTCCGAAATGTCCGTCCGCCGTCGTGGTATACCTTGCCCTCTTCATTGCCCTGAGTGCCATGGTACTTATAAGTCCCTCCTCGGGACGCCCTTTTACCGCCTCCAGCAGCTCCTGCAGCTGCCTCGGATGTATATAGTCCTTCGAGGCCTTAAGATGCAGTCCCAGGTTTGAAGCCGCCGAGCGCAGCTTTGCCACATCCTCATAGTCCGGCTTCTCATGGCTCCTGTAGACAAAGGGGAGCTGCATATAATAAAAGGTCTCGGCCACGGTCTCATTGGCGCTCAGCATGAAGTCCTCTATCATCTTAGCCGAAGCCCCTCTGATATAGGGTCTTACCTGCACTGCCCTGCCCCTGTCGTCCAGTTCTATCTTTGCCTCGGCAAAATCGAAGCTTATGGCCCCTCTTTCGGAGCGCAGGGTACGTATCTCTTCGGACAGCTTCAGCATCTCCTTAAAAACAGGCAGGAGCTCCCGGCACTCATCCTTAAGCTCTTCCGCCGCGCTGCCGTCCAGCAGGGCATCCACCTCCGTATAGGTCATCCTGCGGTCTACGTTTATCACAGTCTCAACGATCTCCGAGGCTACGACCTTTCCGCCCTCGTCCATCGTCATAAAACAGCTCAGTGCCAGCCTGTCCTCATGCTGGTTCAAGGAGCATATCCCATTTGAAAGCGCCACCGGAAGCATAGGGATCACCCTGTCCGGCAGGTATATGCTGGTACCCCTCTTAAACGCCGCCCTGTCGAGCTTCGAGCCCTCCTGCACATAGTTGGATACATCGGCGATATGCACTCCTAGAATACGCTCTCCCCCGGGACCGCGGCTTAAGCTTACCGCATCGTCGAGATCCTTCGAATCCTCCCCGTCTATCGTGACCATCTGAAGGTCCCTCAAATCCCGGCGTCCGTTAAAATCCGCCCCGATCAGCGGCTTATTCGCGCGGTTCGCCTGTGCCAGCGTCGCCTCGTCAAAGTCCTCTTCAACTCCATAGACCCTGACGGCCGCATCCATATCCACCCCCGGCTCACCCTCGCGCCCGAGGACCTCTGTAATCGCGCCCTCCGGATTTTTATAGGCATCGCCATAGCTTAGGATCTCCGCCACGACCTTGTCCCCGTCGGAAGCCCCCTTTGCGTTGGCCTTATCTACAAAGATATCCTTAAATATCTTTTTATCGTCGCATACGACAAAGCCGTAGCCCTTGCCCTTTACACACTCACAGGTACCCACGGCTGTCTTAATGCCCCTTTCGGCTATACGGACGACCCTTGCCTCGCGGCTGGCCCCCTTTCGCCTCCTGTCGGGCCTTATCTCCTCAAATTCCACGGTATCCCCGTTGAAGGCACCCTGAGTATTTGAACGGGATACAAAAAAATCCCCGTCCTCGAACATGATAAAACCAAAGCCTTTTTCATGTGCCTGGAATACGCCTTTAAAAAGTTCAGTTTTTTTATTCTTCTTATTACCCAAAATATATCCTTAAAAACGAAATAAAGCCCCACTTATGAAAAGCGGGGCTTTAAAATCGGCTTAAAAAGTTTAAAAGATACTCATATTAAGTAAAAACGCAAGAATCACAAACACGACTGCGAGTATCCTCGTAAGCTTAACCAGGGTTCCTTCCATCGAGCGTCCCTTATTCTTACCCCAATAGGTTTCAGCGGCACCACTGATAGCACCAAGTCCCGCCGACTTACCCTCCTGCATGAGCACCAACGCCGTAAGCGCCACACTTACCAACATAAATATTATAATACAAGCAACTCTCATTATTTCAATACCTCTAAAATATTTTTACAAATTACACAACGGACACTTTAACATATCCTCGTGCCAAATGCAAGTTATTTCTTTACAAGCAGGCTCTCACCCGTCATCTCGGCGGGCTTCTCCATTCCCATACACTCGATGAGAGTAGGAACTATATCGCAGAGCCTTCCGTTCTCCTTTAAGGTATATGCCGGATCGTAGTTTACGAGAATGAAGGGAACGGGGTTTGTGGTATGCGCCGTGTAGGGCTCGCCTATGGACTCATCCCACATCTGCTCAGCGTTTCCGTGGTCGGCGCAGATGAACATTACTCCGTCCACCTCCTTAAGCGCTTCGACAGCCTTGCCCACGCAGGTATCCACGGTCTCGCAGGCCTTTATAGCCGCTTCCTTTACTCCCGTATGGCCTACCATATCGGGGTTGGCAAAGTTGATGATGATGACGTCGTACTTCTTTGAACGGATGGCCTCGCACAGCTTGTCGCAGACCTCGGGGGCGCTCATCTGGGGCTTGAGGTCATAGGTTGGAACATCCTTGGGCGAATTTACCAGTATCCTCTCCTCGTTCTCATTGGGCTTCTCGACGCCGCCGTTAAAGAAGAAGGTAACATGGGCATACTTCTCTGTCTCGGCAATACGCACCTGCTTCATGCCGTTAGCCGCGATCCACTCTCCGAAGGTATTGTTGATCTCCACCTTCTTAAATGCCACATCTTTATTCTTTATAAGGGGATCGTAATCGGTAAAGCAGATATAGGTGGTCTTGATACGGTCTCCCCTGTCGAACTTATCGAACTCATCGTCGCAGAAAACATGGGTGATCTCGCGGGCTCTGTCGGGACGGAAGTTAAAGAAGATGATGCTGTCTCCGTCCTTTATCGTTGCAACGGGCTGTCCGTTCTTCTTTACCACAAAGGGAACCACGAACTCATCGGAAACGCCCTTGTCATAGGAAGCCTGAATACCGCCCGTAGCGGACTCAGCCTCCTCGCCTTCGCCGAGGGTAAGGGCCCTGTAAGCCTTCTCTACCCTGTCGTAATTATTATCCCTGTCCATGGCGTAATATCTTCCGGAAACGGTGGCTACCTCTCCTACTCCGATCTCGCGCGCCTTTGCCTCCAGCTCAGCGACAAAATCTCTTCCGGATTCGGGCGGTGTATCACGGCCGTCGAGGAAGCAGTGCAGATAGACCTTCTTAAGCCCCTCTCTCTTTGCCAGCTCCAGAAGTCCGTAAATATGTGTATTGTGGCTGTGAACTCCTCCGTCGGATACAAGTCCGTATAAGTGGAGCGCACTGTCATTCTGCTTTGCGTTATCAACTGCCGAAAGGAGGGCCTCGTTCTTAAAGAAGTCTCCGTCCTCGATCTCCTTGGTGATCCTCGTAAGCTCCTGGTAGACTATCCTTCCCGCGCCCATGTTCAGGTGTCCGACCTCTGAATTTCCCATCTGTCCATCCGGAAGCCCCACCGCAAGGCCGCTTGCATAGCCCTTTACAAAGGGATATTCCTTTACGAGCTTATCGAGCACCGGCGTATTTGCCTCATACACCGCGTTGTCCTTGTGGTTGTCGCTTAAGCCGAAGCCGTCCATGATCAGTAATACTGCTGGTTTTTTTGCCATCTCTTTCTCCTCCGTAAATAATTTGATCGTTTTGAACCTCTGTAACCGTCCGGAGTCCAGGAACTGGACAGTTACTTTGTTTCGTGGTATTCCTTCTCCGTATTTACATTCCAGATATCTGACTTATCCTTTTTTCCGGACAAAATATTGTCCACTGTCAGGAAGGATGTCATCATGGAATGGTCTATGTTGTTATATCTGTGCTGCCCGTTCCTGCCGACACAGTAGAGATTGTCGAACCCGTTCAGGTAGCCTATGACCTCATCTATTCTATCATAGGTGTCAAAGTATGCCGGATACGCCTTTTTGACCCTCTCAACATGTGAATCCAGGACCTCTGACGGGGAACTTATGAGCCCCATCTTTACTATCTCCCTGATGGCAAAGCGGGTAAACTGCTCATCGCTTAAGCTCCACAGCTTGTCGCCCTCATTGGCAAAGTACTCCAGCCCCACCCACATCGTGTTATTGAGATCCTTGACGAGATAGGGAGACCAGTTGTTGAATATCTGCATCCTGCCGAGCTTGACCTTTTTCTCGTGAACGTATATCCAGTTATCCGGCACGATATTCGCTATGGTCCGCACGTTGGTCCTGTTCTCCAGATTGAGCTTATGCACCAGTATTCCTAAGGTCATATAGTCCCTATATGGAAGTCCGTCGGCGATCTCAGCTATCGCACGGGGAACGTCGTTCATGCCGTTTACAAGGTCCTTAATAGGCATCGAGGAGATGAAAATATCTCCCTCCTCCTTCATTTCGACACCGTCTTTAATGTATTTCAGGCTCTTGAAGATATGCTCTCCGTCTGTCTCAAAGCCAGTGACCCTGGCATTCCTGATTATCCTTCCGCCCAGCTTCTCTATCTCTGCGGCAGTCACATCCCAAAGCTGACCGGGCCCCAGCTTCGGATAGGAAAATTCCTCGATAAGGGAGGTCTCTACATGCCTGTTGCCGCTGCCGGGAAGCATCTTTGAAAAGACGTCCTTAAGGATGGCGACGATGGAAAGCCCCTTGACCCTCTGGGCTCCCCAGGAGGGATCGATATCCCGCGGGTGCCTTCCCCACAGATTTTCTGTATAGTTCTCAAAGAACATCGAGTAAAGCTTTTTTCCGAAGCGGTTTATATAGAAGTCCTCAAGGGACCTTTCCTCACGCTTATGAATCATGCTCGCAAGATATGAAAAGCCCACCTCGAGAGTATTTATCAGTCCCATATTGGTGAAGGTCTCGGGCTTTAGCTTTATCGGATAATCGTAGAATTTCTTTTCGAAGAGAATCCTCGATATCCTGCTCCTTTTGAGCATTACCCTGTCTTCCCTCTCGGGGTCCGGCCCTCCCTTTTTAAGAGAGACCTTCTTGCCGAGAACGATGTCGTCGTAGGCAGGGCGGCCCTGAAGCGGAAGCATCGCATCCCACCAGTCGTTTACTCTTTTGACCTTGGAGAAAAACCGATGTCCCCCCATATCCATGCGGTTTCCTCTGTACTCCACGGTCTTGGAGATTCCTCCCATGCTGCCGCTTTCCTCGAAAACCGTTACCTCTATATCTTTTCCCCTCTTAAGGAGCTCATAGGCTGCCGTAAGTCCTGCAGGTCCCGCTCCTATGATAAGTGCCTTTTTCATTCAATACTTCCTTCTGCTGCTCAGTTCCTCGTAAATTCCTGAATATGAAGCATATCTTGTCTCGTTTATCCTCTTTTCTAAAACCGCGGCGCGAACCGCGCATTTCGGCTCGTGAATATGGGAACAGGCGCTGAAATAACACTCTCCTTTAAAAGCATTTATTTCAGGGTAATAGTCCTGAAGCTCATTTTCATCCATATCCGGAATGTCCAGGGAAGAAAAACCCGGCGTATCTATTATAAATGTGTTCTCATTTAGCTGTATCAGTTCGGCGTCAGTGCTGGTCTGTTTCCCCCGCTTAAGCTTCCGGCTCAGCTCTCCGGTCTGCCTTAGCTGCGTATTCGTAAGGGTATTGATAAGGGTGGATTTTCCCACGCCCGAGGGTCCTGAAAGCACCGTCGTCTTTCCCTCGAGACACCTCTTGAGCTCCTCCTCGCCGGCCCCTGTTTTCGCCGAGATAAAGAGCAGCTTATTCCCCGAACCTGAATATATTCCGGCAAAGTCCTCACGTTTTTTTTCGTCCGCAAGGTCCGTCTTGTTTATACAGATGACAACAGGGATACCCTCGTATCTCTCCCTTATTAAAAACCTGTCCAGTAGTCCGGGAAGGGGCTCCGGAGAGGCCAGGGCAAATATCACCATCGCCTGGTCCACGTTGGCCGCAGCCGGTCTCACAAGGCTGTTTCGCCTGTCATGGATCCTGACGATACTGCCCTCCATATCCTTAATATCAGTGATCTCTATATCCACCACATCGCCGACAAGGGGCTTTTTAAGGTCCTTCCTGAATATCCCCCTCGGCCTGCACTCATAAACTTCCCGGGTCTCATCGGTCTTTACGTAATAAAAACCGCCTATTCCCCTGATTATCCTTCCTCTCATCCGGCCCTGGCCTATAGCTGCGTAAATGTCAGCGCCTGAGTGGTAGTCTGCTGGGTCTGGCTGCTCTGCGTAAAGGTCCCGTCATCATTTTCCTGACCGGCCGCAGTCTGAGTATAAGTAACTGTCAGCAGCCCCGTAGGCTCGGGGGCATTGTTTATCGCAACAGCCACAGGGAAGCTGGTCGTTGTCGACTGATAAAGGATCGCGCTGCCGCTGGTCACAAGAAGCGTGGCCGCGCTGCCCTCGGTATAGCCGGGAGGCGCCGCTATATTAAAGGTTCCTCCGTAGGTCTTTACGGCCGGTCCGAGACTTATTACGAAGTCTACGCTGGACCCCTCTTCTACTGTGGTTCCCGCCGTGGGAGTCTGTGAAATTACCAGCCCTGCAGCGACCGTATCAGAATTCTCCTCCGTGACCGAGGTAAACGAAAGTCCGGAAGCGGTAAGGGCTGTCTTCGCCGCCTGTTCGTTCATCCCCTTAAGGTCCGGAACAGCGATGGAACCGCCGCCGGCTCCCTTGCCGCTGCTGATAACGACTATGACTGTGCTGCCCGCCTCGGCATCACTGCCGCCCTGGGGATTCTGGGAAATAACATTGCCGGCCTCCACGCTGTCGCTCTCTGAATTCGTTATATCCACTACAAAGCCGGAATTTTCAAGGGTGACCTTGGCCTCCGCCTGGCTTAAGCCGGTGACGTCGGGAACAGAGCTCCCGTTGTCTCCGCTGCTTATCATAAGTATTACAGTGCTGCCTTCCTCGAGCTCATCACCTGTAGCCAGCTCCTTTCCGTCCACGTCGGTGATGCTGACCACATTTCCCTTTAAAACCTCTGAGGAGGGTACCGTGGTCGATGTCACCGTGAGCCCGATATTTTCCAGCTCTCTCTTGGCAGTATCGAAGGACAGCCCCTTGATTTCAGGCAGCTCCACTTTTGCATCCTCTTCGGTGATCTCCGTCTCGTCCTCACTGGAAGTGGACAAGCCCTTTATCCTGCCGACCAGGACTACTATTATCACAACGATGATGATAGCAGCCACTATGCCCAGGATGGTCATAAGCTTTTCAAGGCCGGGCTCCATCTCTTCATCTTCATATTCCTCATATTCATCGAAGTCCGCGTCAGCGCGGGAGCGTCTGCCCTTCTTCAGCTCGTCTGCGTAAGCGTCATCCCTGCCCCTCTTCTGCCGGCTGTCCCTGGTCTTCTTCGAGGCTGACTTACGTTTAGGCTTGGACTTGGAGGAGCTTTTCTTGGAAGCCTTCTTGCGCGAACGTGAATCCTCCTCATCCCTGTCGGACCCGCGGTCCTTCTCCTGCCTGGTCTTCTTTACAGCTGTCTTTCTCTCCCTCTCAAGCCTTGCGTAATATTCTTCGTCGCTTTCCCGGGAATAATCGTCCCCGGGATATCTGTCGTTGTAACCGCCATTGTCATATCCGTCATCATAGCCACGCTCATCGTAGCCCTCATCTCCATAACCCCTGCCGGAATATCTCAGGTCCTCATCCTCGTACCGGGAGGGCTCGTCATAATAGCCATCGTCCACAGGCGCCCTGTCGCCACGATTGCCCTGCGAAGGACTGAAGGCATTCAGCTCGTCAGCATCCAGGTCTATCATTCCCGTCTGCTGCCTTATGGAGCTCACGTCATCCTCGGTTATCATCTTGGTCGCGCCCTGAAGCCCGCCCATTGGTATCATCTGGACAAAGTCTTCGTCGGGATTGACCAGGGCCTTCTTGAGGTCGGACACCAGCTCTGACATATTGTAATATCTTCTGTCGGGATTCTTTTCACAGCACTTGTAGATAATGTGCTCCACGCTTATGGGAATGTCGTCCACATATTCCCTGGGGCTCGGAAGCTCCTCCTGAATATGCTTGATCGCTATGGAGACCGCAGTGTCTCCATCGAAGGGCACACGTCCGGTGACCATTTCAAAAAGGACTATGCCCAGAGAATAGATATCGCTCTTCTCGTCGGAATATCCGCCCCTGGCCTGCTCCGGTGAAGTATAGTGCACTGAGCCCATAACATTGGAAGTAATCGTATCGCTGGACGCAGCCCGCGCAATGCCGAAGTCGGTGACCTTGACCTTTCCCTCCTTGGAAATGATTATATTCTGCGGCTTTATATCCCTGTGGATTATATGATTGTTATGGGCGGATTCTATGCCCATTGAAACCTGTATGGCAATGCTGACCGCCTCGCGGAAGGTAAGGCGCAGCTTCTTTTCTATATAGTGCTTCAGGGTAATACCCTCCACCAGCTCCATTACTATATAGTAGAGGCCGCCGTCTTCCCCGACGTCATAGACGTTTACGATATTTGGATGCATAAGCCCGGCGGCGGACTGGGCCTCCGCCCTGAACTTGGAAACAAAGCCCGTATTTTCCGCATACTCGGCCTTGAGGATCTTTACCGCAACATTTCGGTTAAGCTTCGTATCTACAGCCTTAAATACGTCGCTCATCCCTCCGGAGCCAATACGGCTTATTATTTCATATCGATTTGAAAGTATCATAGTCTCGGCCATAAAATCAATAACTCAAAAATTTCTGTATATTTCCCAGGTTTAATTAAGACCTCATGCAGTAACTGTTCGAAACCCAGGGGGTTCTGAACAGTTACCTCATGCAAAGGGTTCAACGAGTATGACTGCTATGTTGTCCTTGCCTCCGCATTCATTGGCCTTGTCCACGAGGGCATTCACCGTTCCTTCGACGGAATCGCCTTCGTCAATTATCTTCTTTATCTCAATCTCGGGCACCATATTGGAAAGCCCGTCTGTACACATCAATATTTTGTCGCCGCTCTTCAGCTTCATATCGAAGAAATCCACCTTAAGATCCTTTATCGCGCCGACCGCACGGGTGATTATGTTCTTATCGGGGTGGAGCCTCGCCGCCTCCTTGTCGAGCTTG